>JAAYIQ010000034.1 GCA_012523365.1 Clostridiaceae bacterium | reverse complement strand
TTTTCGGAAGAACTCGCTCCGGAGCACCTGGAGATCTGCGTCAGGGATCCGGACAAATATATTCCGATGATCCGGAACGCCGGAGCGATCTTTGTCGGAAACTACACGCCGGAGCCGCTCGGAGACTATTATGCCGGGCCGAACCACACCTTGCCGACATCGGGAACCGCGCGATTTTTCTCGCCGCTTTCGACCGGAGACTTTATAAAGAAAACGAGCATTTTAAGGTACGACAGGCAAGCTCTTTTCGAGTGCTATAAGGACGTCGCCGCTTTTGCGGACGCGGAAGGCTTATCGGCACACGCGCAGGCGGTCCGGGTCCGGTTTGAAAAAACGGATAAACGAACAAATAAAGAAGGATAAACAAATGAGCCGATTTTGGAACAAAAAGACCAACGCGATCGAGCCCTATGTCGCCGGAGAACAACCACGCGAAGGGCAGAAGATCATTAAACTCAATACCAACGAGAACCCGTACCCGCCCTCGCCGAGGATCGGGGCGCTTCTTAAGGATTTCAACGAGGAGCGCCTGCGGTTGTATCCGGACACCTCGTGTACGGCTTTGCGGGAGGCGTTCGCGGAGTTCTACGGCGTTCGTCCGACGCAGATCTTCTGCGGAAACGGATCCGATGAAGTGCTCGCTTTCGCGTTCCGGGCGTTTTTCGAAAGCGGACCGGACGCCCCGCCGCTTCTGACTCCGGACATTTCCTACAGTTTCTATCCGGTGTACGCGGAGCTTTTCGATATTCCCTTGAAGAAGATCCCCCTGCGTGAAGATTTTTCGATCGCGCCCGAGGACTATCTTTACCCAGAGGGCGGGGTGGCGATCGCCAACCCGAACGCACCGACGGGGCTCGCTCTGCCGGTCGATTCGATCCGACGCATATTGGACGCAAATCCGGACCGGGTCGTCCTGATCGACGAGGCCTACGCCTGCTTCGGAGGGCCTTCCTGCATCGGTCTCCTGAAGGAATACCCAAACCTCCTGATTATCGGTACCCTCTCCAAGTCGCACTCGCTCGCGGGACTGCGGCTCGGTTTCGCGATCGGCTCCGAGGAGTTGATCGAGGGTATTCAGCGGATCCGCGATTCCTTCAATTCCTACCCGGTGGATACGCTTGCCCAGAAGACTGCCGAGGCGGCGGTCCGGGACCGCGCGTGGCACGAAGAGAACACCCGGAAAATCGTCGCGACCCGGGAGCGTGTGCGCGAAGCTTTTCGGGCAATGGGCTTCAAGATGACGGATTCAAAGGCGAACTTTCTGTTCGTTCGACCCGACGGGATCAGCGCCTCGGAACTGTACACCAAACTTAAAAATAAAGGTATACTGGTAAGGTATTTCGGTAAGCCGAGGATCAGCGAGTATCTGCGCATCTCCGTCGGCACCGATGAACAGATGACCGAACTGATTAAAGCCGTCCGCGAACTTCGCGGGGGAGACGAAGAGGGAGAATAAGGGATGAGTAATACCGAGATGGACAGATCGGGGGATTGCGCCCGCAATTTCTGCGAGACTCAAGAAAGATCAGCGGCCTGTTGCCGTAAGACCCGGGAGACCGATATCGAGGTCAGCCTTATGATCGGCCGGGCCGGGGAGGTTTCTCTCGATACCGGTATCGGATTTTTCGATCATATGTTAGAGCTCCTGGCGCGTCACGGCAGAATGAGTCTTTCGGTGAAAGCCAAAGGAGACCTCCGGGTTGACGGGCATCACACGGTTGAGGATGTCGGGATCGTGATCGGAAAGTCTTTGGCGGAAGCGCTGGGGGACAAGAAGGGCATACGCCGGTACGGCTATGCGGTCATCCCGATGGATGAGACGCTCGCGACCTGTGCGCTCGATATCTCGGGCCGCCCGTTTATCGTGTTTGACGCCAAATACGCAAGTGATCGGGTCGGCGACTTCGACACGGAACTCGCGCAGGAGTTTTTCCGGGCGCTGGTGTTTGCGGCGGGAATCACACTGCACCTTCGCTGTGATTACGGCGGGAACGACCACCACAAGATTGAGGCGATGTTTAAGGCGTTCGCGAGAGCTTTTCGCGAAGGCGCATCGATCGATCCGGATGCCGCAGGCGAGATTCCCTCGTCGAAGGGCGTTCTGTAACCTGTGCTTTTTCCGCTGAACGGGAAGGTCGGGGTGAAAACATTCGACCGACAGGATTGTGACCCGTTCAAGTTTCTGAACCGCGCGACAGGCCGAAGGCGGCCCATGTAACAATAAATAATGATATTAATCGAGTTTTCCGGTACGGCAATGGCGGCGTTCCGGGCAGATGTCAGGAGGAATAATATGAAGTATTTCAGCGAATCCGAATTTCCCGGGATCCCGATGCTTTTCAAGGGAAAGGTTCGTGATGTTTACGATTTGGGCGACTCGCTCCTGATCGTCGTATCGGACCGGATCTCGGCATTTGATGTGGTTTTCGGGGAGAATATCCCCGGGAAGGGTGTTGTTCTCAACAGCTTATCGGCTTTCTGGTTTGAGATGACCAAGAAAATCATGCCGAATCATGTGCGTTCCACTGATCCGAACGATTATCCCAAAGGTCTTTCTGCCTACGCAGACAAGTTGGACGGTCGGTCCATGTGGGTCGACAAGGCAGAGATGCTCCCGGTAGAATGTATCGTCCGGGGCTATCTTGAAGGGTCGGCACTCAAGGAATATAACGCGAAGGGAACCATCAACGGCGTCCGGATGCCGCGGGGATTGAAACAGGCCGATCGCCTCCCCGAACCGATCTTCTCGCCGTCGACGAAGGCGGAAACGGGACATGACATCAACATAACCATGGAGGAAGCGGAAGAGCTCGTCGGTAAAGAGGATGCCCGCGCGATCGCCGGGGCGTCGCTTGCTCTTTATCAAAAAGCGGCCGATTACGCACTCAAACGCGGCCTGATTCTGGCGGACACCAAATTGGAGTTCGGAAAAGTCGACGGGCGACTGATTGTCGCCGATGAAATGTTTACGCCGGACTCATCCCGTTTCTGGGACCAATCCGACTATGAGCCGGGACGTGCGCAGAAAAGCTTTGACAAGCAATTTCTGAGAGAGTATCTTGAGACGCTGGACTGGGATAAGACCCCGCCGCCGCCGCCCTTGCCCGCCGAAATAATTGATGCGACCGCCGGGAAATACCGGGAAGCGTACCGAATTCTGACCGGAAGGGAAATTGAATGATCGACGTCATCGATTACGGTTTCGGGAATCTGGGCTCCGTTGTCAAGGCCCTCGATTATATCGGATATTCATCCCGGATCACGGGTGAACCGGGGGATCTGGCAAAGGCGTCGGGAGTCATATTGCCGGGCGTCGGGTCCTTCGGGGCGGCGATGGCAGCTTTGCGGAGCGCGAAACTGGACACAGCGGTCCGCGAATACATTGCTTCCGGCGCGCCGTTCCTGGGCGTATGTCTCGGCATGCAACTCCTTTTCGAGAAATCCGAGGAGAGCGGGGATCATGTCCCGGGCTTGGGAGCTCTCCCGGGAATTGTTCGGCGATTTCCGCGCGTATCGGGGCTCAAGATCCCCCAGATCGGCTGGAACAATCTGGAGAGCGCAGAGGACCCGGTTTTTCGAAAAGGAGATTACGTATACTTCGTGCATTCATTTTATTGCGTGCCGGAGCGCGGATCTGATATTGCGGCGACGACGCGCTACGGAGTCGAGTATACGTGCGCGGTGTCGCACGACAACATTTTAGCCATGCAATTTCACCCCGAGAAAAGCGGTGAAGTAGGACTTTCGATACTCAATCGTTGGGCGAGGAGGACGCGATGATCATCTATCCGGCAATCGACCTCTTGGGCGGAAAGTGTGTCCGCCTTCGACAGGGCAAATACGACGAGGTTACCGTCTATTCGGATGATCCCGTGTCTGTGGCGCGTGATTTTCGCGAAAAAGGAGCGACTTGGGTCCACATTGTGGATCTGGACGCCGCCCGTACCGGACGACCCGAAAACCACGAAATCATCCGTCGGATCGCATCCGAAACCGGACTGGCGGTACAGACCGGGGGCGGGATCCGAAACATGCGGACGCTGTACAGACTCCTGAGTGTCTACGATGTGACCCGCTGTGTTCTGGGGACTTCGGCGATTCGGGATAAGAGTTTCACGGAAGAAGCGCTCAAGCGCTTCCCCGACAACGTCGCGATCGGGATCGACGCGCGGGACGGAGAGGTCTCGGCGGACGGTTGGACTTCCGGGTCCGGTCTTATGGCGGTCGATTTTGCGAAGACCATGCGGGACTTAGGTGCCAAGACGGTTATATTTACCGATATATCCAGGGACGGCATGATGACCGGCCCGGCGACAAAGCAGACGACGGAACTCGTCGCCGCAACGCAACTGAATGTCATCGCGTCCGGAGGAATCGGCTCCGAGATTGATATCGATCAAATCCGAACGTCCGGGTGTTCCGGAGTTATCGTCGGAAAAGCAATATATGAAGGAAAAGTGAGGTTAGCCGAATGCTTGCAAAAAGAATTATCCCTTGTCTCGATGTCAAGAACGGACGAGTCGTCAAAGGAGTAAACTTCGTTTCTCTCCGTGATGCCGGAGACCCGGTGGAAATTGCAAAAGTGTACAACATATCCGGAGCCGACGAACTGGTGTTCCTGGATATTTCCGCGACCTTGGAGGGCAGAGGAACGATGATCGATATGGTTCGACGCGTAGCCGAACAGGTTTTCATTCCTTTCACCGTAGGCGGAGGAATCCGTTCGATCGAAGATATCCGTGAGATCCTGAATGCGGGCGCGGACAAAATCTCTCTCAACTCCTCCGCCGTACGCGATCCCGATTTTCTTTCCCGTGCAGCTGCCCGGTTCGGATCCCAATGCGTCGTCGTCGCAATCGACGTTCGCGCCGTTCCCAAATCCGAAAGAATTCAGAGCGGTTATGAGGTGGTTATTGCAGGCGGCACACAGTCCACCGGGCTTTGTGCGGTCGAGTGGGCGCGTAAGGTCGAGGCGCTCGGCGCCGGTGAAATCCTCCTGACCAGCATGGATCGGGACGGGACCAAGGCCGGATATGATAATATCATCACTCGCATGATATCTGACGCGGTTTCCGTGCCGGTCATCGCCTCCGGAGGAGCGGGTACTTATGAGCATTTTTACGATGGCATCATCGAAGGCGGAGCGGACGCGGTCTTGGCCGCCAGCCTGTTTCATTTCGGCGAAATATCGGTGGAGAAACTGAAGCAATACTTGGACGGGAAGGGAGTGCCCGTTCGCAAAATCGGACGCGCGCTGTCCCTTTGGCAGAGAATGAAGAAGGACGTGCTCGGCATGGTGCCCGCAATTGTCGTCGATCAAGTCGACGGTGAAGTTCTGATGCTGGCGTACATGGACTACGAGGCCTTCGACCGGACATTGGAGACCGGTCAGATGCATTATTTTTCGAGAAGCCGGGAACGACTCTGGAGAAAGGGCGAGACTTCCGGGCACACCCAGACTGTCCGCTCGGTTAAGATTGACTGTGACCGTGATACTCTGTTATTCTTTATCGATCAGGAAGGCGTGGCGTGTCACACGGGAAACCGGAGCTGCTTTTTCTCGGAACTGGACGACATCCTGAGCGATGAGATCAAGCCGAATTCTACCGCGGAGGAAGATATATGACGGAAAATGAAGTGAATAAAGAAAGCATCATCAGGGAACTCTATGACGTGATTATGGATCGGCGGGAGAATCCGGCGGAGGGCTCGTACACCAACTATCTCTTTTCGAAGGGGATCGGAAAAATCTGCAAAAAATTCGGCGAGGAGGCGATCGAGGTCGTGATCTCATCGCTGAACGGCGAAAAGAAGGATATCGTCTACGAGATCGCGGATTTGCAGTACCATTTGATGGTTTTGATGGCCGAGAAGGGCATCACGCCGGACGACATTTACGACGAATTGAGAAGCCGCAGATAAATTCGGGTCACTCCGCTGTCGCGATACGTTTTTGCGGTTTTTCGCGTCGGAGAACGACGATCGGCGGAATACGCAAATAAATATCGCAAAACTCTCGATTTGAGCCTCGTTTTGTTTGACACTATGAACCATATATGGTAGAATTCCGTTTGCTATCGCCGTTTCGGTCTATTTTTTATGCGCAACCGGCATCAGACGATGCTGATTTTGGAGGTGTTTTTCATGGCAACCAAGGCAGGGGTAAGAGACAAGCTCACGATGGCTTGCGAGGAATGCAAGCGTAGGAATTATCAGACGTACAAGAACAAGAAAAACGACCCGGATCGGTTGGAACTGAAGAAGTACTGCCGTTTCTGCCGCAAGCATACCGCACACAAGGAGACCAAGTAATCGTCACCGGTTTCGGTGTCGATTCGGGGAGGAAGCATACGCATGAGCACGAAGAAGACGAGCAATACGACGGGTAATATTTTTATTCGCATCGGCAGAGCCGTTATCCGCTTTTTTAAGCGGATCGGAGGGGGCATCACGAATGTTCGCCAAGAGCTGAAACGCGTTCTTTGGCCGACTCGTGAGAAGCTGATTCAGACTTCCGTGATCGTATTGGTTGTTATCGCCGTCGCGGCGATCATATTGACTGCGATCGGCTCCGGAGCACGACACGGTCTGGAAGCGATCGGTTTTTACGAAGTGAAGGATAGAACCGTCGAGACCACTGTTCTGCCGGATACCGGAGAGACCACGGTTATGGAGACGGGTACCGAAACGATTATTGAAGTAACGACCGCCGAATGATTGCCGAACAGGCAACAGTAATTAATGAAACGTACAACATCGTTCCGGTGTTTTTAACCGGACCACAATGAGAACCGATAACAGGAGCGAAGGAATGACCGAAGAAATCCAGCCCAAGGAAGCCAAGTGGTACGTGGTTCACACGTATTCCGGCTACGAGAACAAAGTCAAGACGACTCTGGAGACGGTCATTGAGAACCGCGGACTTCATGAGATGATCCAAGAGGTCTCCGTTCCGATGGAGGAGCAGATCGAGGTCAAGGACGGCAAGAAGAAGGTCGCCATGAAGAAGATCTATCCCGGCTATGTCTTGATCAAGATGGTATATACGGAGGAGATCTGGTATATCGTTCGTAATACCCGGGGTGTCACGGGGTTTGTCGGACCGAGTTCCAATAAGCCGGTATCGCTTTCCGACGAAGAGCTCATGATGATGGGCCTGGAATCAAACTGGGTCCCGACCGTCGACTACAGTGTGGGAGATTCGGTTCGCCTGATTTCCGGACCTTTTTCGGACTGTATCGGAGTGGTCGAGGCAATCAACCACGAGAAACATTCGGTGCGTGTGCGCATTTCGATGTTCGGACGCGAAACGCCGATCGAACTCGACTTCGCACAGGTGATAAGAACCTGAGAACAGCTTATCCCGCCGCTTGTGCGGCGTTAAGATACAGCGACTTTGGATAAGAAGTCGCAGAACAATGGGAGGTGGCCAACATGGCAAAGAAAGTCACAGGGTATATCAAACTTCAGATACCCGCAGGCAAAGCAACGCCAGCGCCGCCGGTAGGACCAGCCCTTGGACAACACAGCGTGAATATTCCGCAGTTTGTCAAGGAATTTAATGAGAGAACGGCAAAGGATGTCGGGATGATCATTCCCGTCGTCATCACAGTTTATGCCGACAGATCCTATTCTTTCATTACTAAGACTCCGCCGGTACCGGTACTGCTTAAGAAAGCTTGCAACGTCGAGCATGGGTCGGGCAAACCGAACCGGGAAAAGATCGCAAAGATTCCTTTTTCCGAGTGCATCAAGATCGCCCAGATCAAGCTTCAGGACTCAAACGCATCCGATGTCGAGTCTTGCGCTCGCATGGTTGCCGGAACCGCACGCAGCATGGGCATCGTTGTAACCGATGACTAAGTCTTCAAGGAGAGTGGAGTAATGAAAAGAGGCAAGAGATATCTGGAGGCTGTTAAACTTATAGATCGAGCCGTCTCCTATGATCCTTCGGAGGCAATCCGTCTGGTTCAGGAAACGGGAAAAGCAAAGTTTGACGAGATGGTCGAGCTGCACGTACGGCTCGGCGTGGACTCGCGTCACGCGGATCAGCAGGTCCGTGGCGCGGTTGTTCTTCCCCACGGCACCGGCCGTTCGAAGACCGTTCTGGTCATCGCGAAGGGCGTTAAGGCCGATGAAGCCAAGGAAGCCGGAGCGGACTTTGTCGGCGCCGAGGACATGGTCGAGAAGATCACCAAAGAGAACTGGTTTGGTTACGATATCATCGTAGCAACACCCGACATGATGGGACTTCTCGGGCGTCTCGGTAAGGTCTTGGGACCGAAGGGTCTCATGCCGAACCCGAAGTCCGGTACCGTTACCATGGATGTTGCCAAGGCGATCGCCGACATCAAAGCCGGTAAAATCGAATACCGTCTGGACAAGACCAACATCATTCACTGCCCCATCGGAAAGATTTCGTT
>JAAYIQ010000033.1 GCA_012523365.1 Clostridiaceae bacterium | reverse complement strand
CCTGTCCCGTATGCCGTCAACAATACAACCATGGAATCTTCGTTTCCTCCTTCAAACTCAGGCTCAAAAGGATGAATGACATCCATTCGCACATGATCGTCGAGCTCAACCGTGTCACCTGCGCGCAAAGGATAGAATAACTGTTCGGCCTCAGGGAAACCTTCGATCAAATGACTGTATTCTTCACCGTATCCGAAAAAAGGAGTCCCGATCTCTCCGATTCTGTCTTCTTCGAAAAGTTCTGCCAATCCGCCCGCATGATCGCTGTGTAAATGCGTCAGCAACGCAATGTCGGGTCTCCTTATACCGTAATGATCAAGCGCCGGAACCAAGACTCGTTCACCCTGACCCGCTTCGCCCGCGTCGATCAGAATTGCCTTATCTCCGGAAATGATTAAAGCACTGTCTCCCTGACCGACATCCAGAAAAACGATTGTTACAAGCGGCCTTTCATAATATTGACCGACTTGTGTCGCAAACCCGAATATAAACAGAAGTGACGTAATCACCGCAATTGATTTCTTGATAAGTGACGGTTTGACGGAAATAAAAATGAAAAGTCCGATTAATGAAGCCAATAACATGGGAGCAACCGTTTGAAGACGAATCGCATCAACAGAATCGTACGCCGCATACTCTGCCGCCCTTCGAAGAATATCAATTAATCCCCGAACCGGATAATACAAGATGCTCGAGTTAATCCTCCCGGCTGTCCATTCCGTGAATATGAAATCGAAGGCCGTTACGGGAATCGTTATGATGCAAATCCATTGAGACAGAATCGTACCGATCAGTGACGACAACATCAACACCGGCGATTGTTTTGCGGACATTGCCGTTATGATTGGTATCATTCCCACTTGTGCGCTAAGCATCACTGCAATCGGTTCGGAAACCGTTCGCGGCATTCTTGTCTTAAGTTTATATGTAATGCGCTTGGCCAAAAGAAGTATAGACAGCGTCGAAACAAAGGACAACCGATAACCTACATCACATATATAATAAGGATTAACAAAAAGCAGGATCACCGAAGAAATAAAAAGACCGCTGAGATTGTCCGTTCTTTGATTCAACGCAGAAGATACGATGCCGTAGTTGCACATGATCACGGCTCTTGTAACCGATGGCGTCCACCCCGCTATGAAGCCGAATAGCAACAGAGCAATGACAGTAACGCTTCTTCGCATGTATCTTTTTCCCGATAAACGGCCGCAAAACAATACCGGAATCAGAAAGCAACTTACATGCAATCCGGATACGGCGATGATGTGAGATAAGTTTGCCGCCCGAAAAACATTCCTCATCTCATGCGACAATCCGCTTTTGTCCCCCAGAATCATCGCTCCGAGAATATTTGCATCGTCAGCGGGCATGAACTTCTTCCAAGATAGAATTATTTGCTCGCGAAAACCGGAAAATGCAGCAGAGATTTGACGAATCAATCCCGGTCTGCGAAACCGTTCTTCCGATATGATTATTTTACGGTCTGACGTCAGAAGTTTTATATAAATGCCTTTATTGTTATAGTACTCCTGATAATCAAATCCTCCCGGATTCTCAGCACCTCGATGTTCGCTTATACGTCCGTCAATCTTCGCATAGTCACCGTATTCCAGATCCTGAAGAGATGAAAAGAAGGACATCTTAAAGCCCTCATCCGTTTCCAGAACATAAGAATGATAAGAATCGTCAGAAGCAGATAGCGGTGCATCTATGATGTATCCGGAATAGGTTCGATCATAATCACCCTCATCATTCTGACTTCGTATATACGATTCGGCCAAGTGGCGAGGAACCGATGTGTAAACGAAGCCATAGATCATGATCGCGATAAAGCATCCGATCAACAGCCAATCCGGTAATTGTCTTTTCTTCTCGAGCACAGGATCTCTTGAAGCACTGCTGATATTCTTTACGGCCGCAACATCGTTCGATGGTTCTCCGATACTAAAGATGGAAGCCGCCATGACCGAAAACAACAGAGTTATGAGGATTCCGGTCCCGATTGATCCTTTAAAACCGGCGGCTACACCGATAAATCCGCCGATACCCAAGACGCATAACGGACGACGTAACAGTTTACTTCGAAATAAAACACCGTAATGTCCCAGAGCATCTCGTGATACCCTGCTTGTCCAATACAATCGATATATAAAATGTCGGCAAATCTTATGGTTGGTTCTGGACATGGTGACGCGTTCCCCGGCTTTGTTTTAGCCGATTATACGTCACGATAGTCATCCGAACGGATCATTATTCGACAAACAGACCCAGTTTCGTCAGCCCTCAACACTCATCGGATAAAGAAACTCATCGATCGCAGTCCTTACGTCTTCGAGACCTTTTTTCTTTTCGGAAGAAACGGAGAAAATCTTGATCGTAGAGGCATTGGGGATATCCTCCAGGTATTCATCTGTCTTTCTCCGGATTTCGGCAGCGGAAAGTTTGTCGGCCTTTGTGTAAATAAGAAAATATGGAAGTCCTTTAGTATTCATGTAATCGATCATCATTAAATCATTCTGTGAAGGCTTGTGTCGGATGTCCACAAGATGGAGGATCAACGATATCGGCCTGCCGACCGCAAAATATCTTTCCACAAGATCCCCGTACTGTTTCTGTACGGAATGTGGTGCCTTTGCATATCCGTATCCGGGCAGATCCACCAAATAAAACCGATTGTCGACGTCAAAATAAATCACTAATCTGGTTTTTCCGGGTTCTCCGCTGATTCTGGCCAGTTTTTTATTGTCCGCAAGCGCATTGATCAGCGATGACTTTCCAACATTTGATTTTCCGGAAAGTACGATTTCCGGTCGATCCGGTATCGGAGCCTGTGAAAGTTCTGCTGTTGCCATAACAAATCTCGTGTTTCTGAATTGAATCATCATATTTCCCCTCCCGATACTCCATTAATGTATCACGGATCTTCGCCCGGAAAAAGCACGGATTCTCTTTTACGGACGAATGCGATTTGATAAAGCATATATTGATTTCCGTGCAAAACTGGATATTTCGTGCACATTCAACGATACAAAACGATCGGAAGAAACGATATACTATATTTCAGGTACATGTTAAAATCTAGTCATCAAAACGTTAGAGGCAAATGATCACCGGCATCCTTCTGGGGGGCTTCCATGACTCTGTCATATTCGCAAACAGACAACACGGAGCGGCTTGATGCCGATTTTCGAGGTTATCTACTTGAGCCGTTCGGTCCGATCGGTATTATTTCACACTCTGCGAACGAAGAATTCGCACGTCAGATCAATGATGTACTGTTTCAGAAACGGCTCAAGAGGAAAACGGATGGCAGCAACCCATACGTCTCGAGTGTCGGATATGTACGCTCTGATTATATGATCCAATCCCAAATCGTCCGTTTCGAAACAGGCGAAGGTAAAGTTACATTGAACCAGACCGTACGCGGTCACGATATTTTCATTATTACCGACGTTCTTTCCCATTATGCCCGGTTCCCGGTTTTCGGAGAAGATCATCAAACGAGTCCCGATGATCATTATCGGGATCTCTTGCGCATCATCATGGCTGTCAGCGGTAAAGCCAGAAGAATCAACGTCATCATGCCTTTCATTTACGAAGGTCGTCAGGATCACCGTCATGCGAGAGAGTCTCTGGATTGCGCCGCGATGCTTCAACAGCTTTATAAACTCGGCGTCGCGAATTTGATTATTTTCGATCCGCATGACTCCAGGATCGCCAATGCCGTTCCGCTGATGGGGATCGAGATGCCCAAATCCGCGTATAAGGTTATCAGTTCATTGATCGCTACGAATCCGAACCTGAAAATCAACGCGAATTCGATGATGGTCGTCAGCCCGGATGAGACGGCAATATCACGCGCGATTTTCTACTCTTCATTGATGGGTGTTCCTTTGGGAATATTTTACCGACACAAAGACTATTCGGTCGTTATTGACGGGAACCACCCGGTGAAAGAAATTCGTCTTCTGTCCGACCCGATCGAAGGACGCAATGTCCTGATCATTGACGATATGATCAATTCCGGAAAAACTATGGTCGATACGGCAACGGTCCTTAAGAACGAAGGTGCCGGAGATATTTATTGCATCGCACCCTTCGGCCTTTTCACCGACGGTATCGGTCGAATCCAAGAAGCAGTCAATAAACAAATAATCAAGCAAGTGCTTTGTACCAACTTAATCTACAGGCGCCCGGAACTTTTGGCGGTACCTTGGTATGTTGACGTCAATATGACACCTTTTGTCGCACGTCTGATCGACGCGATCAACGTGGACGAATCCCTGAGTAAATTGATCAATCCTAGTTATATGATATCGGATCTTTTGAATCAAGTGCGTATCGGCGAACTGTTCGAATAATTTTAGCGGGGGACAAACATGAACGCAGTACCAATCGGATCGGATGAAAAAGCATATTCAAGATATAACCAGTACGGGGACAACCCGATGGCTCCTGTCGGGCCGATTGGTATCATTCCGCTCAAGGGAAGTATGGAGTTTTCCCAAAACGTTAACTTCTTTCTGAACAAACGTCGTTCCGAATATCAGGAGCAACAGTTGATCAGCAAGTATCCCGGGTTTTTTCGAAATGATTACACCATTGATGTCGACAACACCCGTTTCTCTTCCGGAGAGGGCAAGGCAGTAATCGCAAATTCCGTACGCGGTCACGACTTGTTCATCTTAAGTGATGTGATGAATTTCTCCTGTAAGTACAGGATGTTCGGAATCGAGAACAACATGAGCCCGGACGACCATTATCAGGATCTGAAGCGTGTAATTCTCGCTTGTTCCGGCAAGGCCAGAAGGATCAACGTCATCATGCCTTTTCTCTACGAGAGCCGCCAACACAAGCGTAATGCCAGAGAATCGTTGGATTGTGCCTTTGCGCTCGAAGAGATACACGGCCTCGGTGTCGAGAATATCATCACTTTCGATGCGCATGACGAGCGGGTCGCCAACGCGATCCCGACTTCCGGATTCGAAAGTCTCTCGGCTGCTTATCAGATCATCAAGGCCATGTTCCGAACCATTCCCGATCTTGATCTCTCCGAGGGCAAATTCATGATCGTCAGCCCCGACGAGGGTGGCATCATGAGGGCGATGTATATGGCATCGGTTCTGGGTGTCCCGCTCGGCACTTTCTATAAGAGACGCGACTATACCACCGTCATTAACGGCAGAAATCCGATCATCGCTCATGAGTTTCTCGGCGATTCGGTCGAAGGAATGGACATCCTGGTGGTTGACGACATGATCTCATCAGGCGACTCGATTCTGGACATCGCAAAAGAGATGAAAGAGCGCGGCGCGCGTAATATATATTGCGCGGTAACGTTCGCTCTTTTTACGGAGGGGATCGATCATTTTTCGAAAGCATACGAAGAGGGACTGATATCCAAAGTCTTTGCAACCAATTTGATATACAGAAGACCGGAACTTCTTGCGTCGCCATGGTTTGTTGATGTAAACTTAACCAAGTTCGTCGCGCTCCTGATCGACGCGATCAATCACGATGCTTCTCTTTCGAATCTGATCAATCCGACCGAGAAGATCCGTACTCTCCTTGAAAAGCGAAACAACCCCCAACTATAAGATTTAGGAGGATTATGGAATGGATATCCTGAAGGAAGTATTTCAAGGTGTTCTCTATTTCGGTATAGGGGACAACTGGAAGGCCCTGATCATGTATGTGATCGGCGGCGTTCTGATTTATCTGGCGATCAAGAAAAATTATGAGCCGGCGCTTCTCTTACCGATCGGATTCGGAGCGATCCTGGTCAATCTGCCGTTTAATATCGTCGGTATTGTAACCGAGTTTGTCGGCGGCGAAATGGTCGACAAAGGCGAGGTCGGGTTTCTCGAAGTCCTTCGCAGCGCGGGAATCTCTACGGAATTGTTTCCGATCCTCATCTTCATCGCGATCGGTGCAATGATCGATTTTACACCTCTTTTCAAGAATCCGTTCATGATTTTCTTCGGTGCAGCTGCTCAGTTCGGAATTTTCATGACCTTCATCATTGCTCTTCTTCTGCTCCCGCTGCTCGGCATCGGCGGTGAAGAAGCCCTTAAGCTTTCGGCCGCGATCGGTATTATCGGCGCTGCGGATGGTCCGACTACGATATACGTCGGTAACCACTTTGAACTTTTTAAATACATGGGTCCGATTTCGGTCGCCGCATATTCTTATATGTCATTGGTTCCGATCATTCAACCGCCGGTCATACGCGCTTTAACCACTAAGAAAGAACGGTTGATCCGCATGGATTACCATGAGGAGTCTGTGCCGAAACTGGTAAAGATCCTCTTCCCGATCCTCGTTACGATTATCGCGGGCGTATTGGTCCCGATGAGCGCCCCGCTCGTGGGCTCTCTGATGTTCGGCAACCTGATCCGTGAGTGCGGCGTTCTTGAGCGTCTTTCTCAATCCGCGCAGAACGAGTTGGCCAATCTGGTCACCCTTCTTCTCGGAATTACGATCGGTTCAACAATGCTCGCGGATAAGTTTATCGATCCGGTCACCGGTCTGATCCTCCTTCTCGGCCTATTCGCCTTTGTGTTCGATACTGCCGGCGGAGTGCTTTTCGCGAAGTTCCTGAACCTGTTCCTTAAAAAGAAAGTCAATCCGATGATCGGAGCGGCCGGAATTTCCGCCTTCCCGATGTCGGCTCGTGTCATACAAAAAATGGCGAAAGAAGAAGATCCGACAAACTTCATCCTGATGCAGGCGATAAGTGCTAATGTTTCGGGCCAACTCGGATCGATCATCGCCGGCGGCCTTGTCATCGCATTGGTCACAATATTAATCAAATAAGGAGGTACGCATATGATTTTTCTTTCAACTCCCGGCTCCTTTATCGCCGCGTTGGAATCCATGTACACACTCAATGAACAGGGCATGATCGTGGTCGCGGTCGGCTTGATCGGCGTGTTTCTCATCCTTCTTTTGTTCTTCGTAACGATTATTCTTATTCAGAAGAGCGTCGGTGCGTTCGAGAATGTGAAGAAGAATGCGGAACAGAAACGACTGAACAAGCAGAAAAAGCATTCCGTTTGATCGTAAACTGAATATTTCGATTATTTAAAAGTGTTTGCTTTGCGGCAAACACTTTTTCTTTTGGTATAATAGTACAATCAGAAATGGAGAACAGGCATGGCGACAACCAAGAAAACGACTCGCAGGAAACCGGTGTCCCGTAGTACGGCGACAACCAGGAAGCGCACCGCTCCCCGCGCGGCTTCTCCGTCAACGGACTCATTTTTCGTGCGTATGTATCGCCATCCCTTCGGCAAAGCAGTTCTGTTTCTCGCTTGTGTAATCGTTGTGATCAGCCTGAACCTTCTCGTTACGCTGAATCATTTCGAGCGGTTTTTTATTCTGCTCGGTATCGAGTGGATCGCCGCCACATTGATCGGCTGGATCCTCTTCGTGTTCAAAGATAAACTTAAGAACGGAAACAGAGGTTAACGATGCCTTTAGACGGTGTTACCGCACATTTTCTCGCGATAGAGCTGGCTTCGGCGCTGACCGATGCGCGAATCGAAAAAATATATCAACCGGATCGATATGAGATATGTTTCCACTTAAGAACTTCTCGGGGTCACTTACGGCTTCTCTTGTCGTGCAACCCCTCTTTTCCGCGTATACACCTCACCGATAACCTTCGTGATAATCCAAAGCTGCCTCCCGCTTTTTGCATGCTTTTGCGCAAACATATTTCCGGGGGAAGAATTGTAGGCGTCACTTCACCTCCATATGAAAGAATCATTGAATTACACATCGATTCCCTAAACGAGCTTCAGGATATCGTTCGGTATCGCCTGATCGTCGAAATGATGGGGCGTTACAGCAATATCATCCTACTGAATTCCGACTCGGTGATCATCGACAGCGCGCTTCACATCGATTCCCGCACCAGTCGGGTTCGCGAGATCATGCCGGCACGAACGTACGATTACCCGCCGAATCAGGGTAAACTGTTGCCGTCCGAAGCGATCGCAATGATACAGAGCGGTGTTCTGCCGATTTTGGATGATGCCTCCTCTCGGCCAATAGAGAGAGCCCTTCTTGAATCTTTGAAAGGCTTCAGCCCGAAACTGGCTCAAGAGATATGTGTAAGAGCCTCCGTTGACCCTCGAAAAGGATGTCGTCAACTGGACCCCGATGAAGTCCGCCTCGTTCGAGAAGCCGCACTATCGCTTCTTGTCGAGATTCATAACGGCCCTTCATCTCCCACTATCTATCATGCGACGAAGGACGCCTTGCCGATCGATTTCCATGCACTTCGACTGCGTAACTCCGGTATTCCGATTGACGTACCTTCCGTTTCTGAGGCGATCAATATGCTTCACGATCAATCGATGCGGGATCATTCATTTGAACAGACGTATAAGCCGCTGATCAACTTTGTTCAGAATGCTCTTGCGCACGCGATTCGAAAGAAGCAAATGCACGAGACAGATATTAATGAATCTAAGGACTATTTACTTCACAAAAAATTCGGCGACATGATTCTTTACAGCCGGGTTATAATTCCGCCCGAAGCGTCGGTGTTCGAAGCGGAAGATTATGAAAATACCGGCGTCTATCATCGGATACCGCTAAACCCGTCATTGAATCCATCCGCTAACGCTCAGGCATATTTTCGAAAATACAGAAAAGCCAAAACCAGGATCGATGCCGCAACCGCCTTTATCAAGGAAGATGATGCAGCCATTGAGTATCTGCTCTCTCTGAAACAGGCGGTATTGAGCGCTACCGATGACGACGACATCGCAGCGCTTCGATTCGAGATTTCTGAGTTAAGCTGGTCCGCAAGCGGTTCGGATACGCGCGACGCCGACCGATCCGTCAAATCCCATCCCGGAAAAGCCAAGACCGGAAAACAACGTTCCCGGGCTCTGCGATCCGCCGCATCGCGTGCAGCCGAGAAGTCCGGCCGTGACCGTGCAAACGATCACAAACGATTAAATAACGTGACAGACTATTTTCGAAAATTTGAAAATCCGGACGGAACGCTGATCCTTTGCGGGAGAAATAATATTCAAAATGAATCCCTGACCTTTCGAACCGCATCGCCCGAAGATCTCTGGTTTCATGCTAAGAACAGACCCGGCTCTCATGTCGTCCTTCGTTCCTTCGGCAAAACACCCACCGACAATGACGTTCTGTCCGCCGCTTCGGTTGCGGCATACTACTCGTCCGCGACGACTGATTTTCGAAAAACATCCGACAATCTGCCATTGCATAATGTCGAACCCTCTTTCAAGGTGGAAGTCGATTATTGCGAGATCAGACGAGTTAAAAAAATACCGGGCGCAAAGCCCGGCATGGTGACCTATGATCAATATCGCACTCTTCTGGTTCAGCCGTTGCTGCCCTCAAATCCGGCATAGATCTTGTCTCTGAAATCTGACTCCTCAAGTGAGAGAATGCATCCGCAGTATTTCTGTCGATAAAGTCCGTCCTCACGCGCCATTTGCTGTCCTTTACGGTATCCGTCTCGAAAATCGCGGTACAGAAACTGCACTCCGACACGGTCGGCGGCGCGCAACGCGGCTTCCCTCACCGCCTCATGGTTCTGGTAGATACTGACCAGGAGCGTGGTCGTAAATATCGAGAACCCTCTCGCTTTTGCTTCTTCCGCGACCTTTTGCATTCGCATATCATAGCACATGTGGCATCTGGTTTCGTATCGTCCGAGCCAGGCCTGACCGGTCCATTTCTCCTCACGGTAATCCTTCTCGAAAAGCACCCCGACGCCCTTGATTTCACCTAACTTCTTAACGTTTTCAAGCCTGCGCTCCCATTCGAAATGCGGATGAATATTCGGATTGTAGTAATAAATAACAGGTTCAAGTTTCTCGTTCCTGAGCTCGGATACCGGCCACTCGGCGCAGGGTCCGCAACAGGCATGCAAAAATATCTTTGTCTCCAAATTATCCATAATCGTTACACCTTCATGACTCAGAATCAATTTGTATTTGACGCTGATTGTCCTTCATGCTCTCTCCCGTTGCATCCGTGGAATCGGATATGGCGGTCCTTCGGTCATAATTCTCGGGGCACGGTAATCCGATATGTTGCCATGCGGGTACCGTCAACACCCGTCCGCGCGGAGTCTTCGCAATAAAACCGATCTGCATGAGAAACGGTTCATATACATCCTCAATCGTGACCGGGTCCTCTCCGGTGCAGGCCGCAAGCGTATCCAGACCAACCGGTCCGCCGGAAAACATCTCGGCCATATTCAGAAGGATTCTCCGGTCCGTCGCATCGAGCCCCCGTTCATCAATTTCCAGAGCGTTCAATCCAAAATCAGCGATCCTCTGATCGATTACCCCACTGCCCTTGATTTGCGCGAAGTCCCGCATCCGCTTAAGAAGCCGGATCGCGATACGCGGCGTTCCCCTCGAACGGGTGGCGATCGTTTCCAGGCCTTCTTCGTCAATTTCGATATTGAGAATACCGGCATCTCGTCGGAGAATCCGGATCAGTTCTTCCGGTTCGTAAAGTTCGAGTCGATGAATCATTCCGAAACGGTCGCGAAGCGGTGCCGAAAGCAGTCCCGCCCGTGTCGTCGCACCGATCAGCGTGAATTTCGGAAGGTCCAATCGGATCGAACGTGCGGACGGACCCTTGCCGATCATTATATCCAAACAATAATCTTCCATCGCGGGATAAAGAATCTCCTCGACACTCCGATTCAAGCGATGGATCTCGTCGATAAACAAAACTTCTCTCGCGTTCATGTTCGTCAGGATCGCCGCCAACTCACCCGGCTTCTCAATGGCGGGTCCGGTGGTGATTCGCAGATTAACACCCATCTCCGCAGCGATGATGCCGGCCAGCGTTGTCTTGCCGAGTCCGGGAGGTCCGTAGAGTAATACATGATCCAATGATTCTTCCCGCCTGGCAGCAGCCTCAATAAAGATCTTCAGGTTCTCCTTGACCCTGGTCTGACCCGCGTAATCCTCCCAACATACGGGACGAAGACCGTTCTCATCGCGATCCTCCGTCAGCCGCTCTCTTCCGATAATTCTGTCATCCTGATCAAATTCCGAAAAATCCATTCGCGTTCTCCCGCACAAGTGAATAAAACTGTTTTAGTATATTATAAAAAAACATCCGAAATATTACGTATATCATTATAGCAATCGTAATGCCTTACGAATCAGTTCCTCGGTATTCATTCCGTCGGAATAGGCCTCATTTGTGAACTTCATCGCTTGTGGCGCAGAATATCCGAGTACGACCAAAGCGCTGACCGCTTCCTTGATAACCGAGACACCCGCGACAGCCTCTTCTGTACCGGATCCGGCAAATCGATTCTCCATCGCGTCCACATCCGGAACATAGCCCTTCAGCTTATCCTTGAGCTCCAGTATGATTCGTTCCGCGACCTTCTTCCCAACTCCCTTCACCGTGGTCAGGCGCTGAATGTCCCCGGTGATTACGGAAAGCGCGAATTCGCTCGGCGATATCGATCCTGCCAGGGACATCGCAACCTTCGGACCGATCCCGGTCACCTGCAGAAGCAAGATAAACAAATCGTGCTCCGCGGATCCCGGAAATCCGTATAACGCGCTTATGTCCTCACGCACATAGTGATAAGTAAATACGCAGACCTGATCATTTATTTTGCCCAGTCGCTCCTGGACCGCGGGTGAACAAAATATCTTATAACCGATCCCGGAGTTCTCAACAATGACCGAGTCCTCCTTCTTTTGAATCAGAGTCCCTTTTATGAAAGCGAACATGATCGATCTCCCTTCAAGTTACTTGTGTTTGCCGATGTTTCCGGAAGCGGTAGGACCGATTTGATATCCGCCGACGGCCTTATTGGACCGAAGCATTCCGGTATGAGCCTGACAAATCGCGATCGCCAGAGCATCGGATGCATCGTCCTTCGCGGGAATCTTGTCCAGACAAAGGATCGTTTTCACCATTTGCGATACTTGGTTCTTGTCCGCCCTCCCATAGCCGGTAACCGCAAGTTTAACTTGCATCGGCGTGTATTCATAGACCGGAATTCCCGCTTTGGCTCCGGCAAGAATAGCAACGCCCCTTGCCTGTGCGGAACCGATCGCCGTCGTCGTGTTTCTCGAAAAAAACAGTTCTTCTACAGCCATCACATCCGGAGAATATCTCCGGATCAACGCCTCCAATTCCTGATAAATAGTCAGGAGACGGAGCTCGAACGGAACTCTCGGCTGAGTTGAAACAACCCCGAAATCAAGCATTCTGGAACGATTGGATTCATGTTCGATAATGCCGTAACCGGTAATTGCATACCCCGGGTCAATACCGATGATAATCATGATAATCCTCTCATTCCAAACATTCGTTCTTTTTATTATAACAATAGGAAGTTACCCGCGCAAGACAAGGCTAATAAAGAATATCGATCACTTCATCGGGATGTGCCTGTTCATCCGAGCCGATCACGTAGGCCTTTTGGGCGAGACCGACCGCCTCGTTTAAAGAGGCGGATCCGGGATCCGCGTGCTCGCCTGTATAAAGAGAACACAGACAGTCACCCGTCCGGACATAATCTCCGATCTTCTTTCGAAGGATCAGGCCTGCTCCGGGATCAATGATATCCGACTTGACCTTCCTGCCGGCTCCGAGCAACACGGAAGCTTTACCGATATCGGAAGCCAGGACTTCACGGATATACCCGTCCCGTTCCGCATTGATTTCAAACCGAACCATCGGCTTGTCCTTAAAAATCAACGATCCGTCAATGGATGTTTGGCCGCCTTGCGAATGAATGAAAGACACAAACGCTTTTCTCGCTTCGCCGGAGTCTATCTTTCTTTGGATCTGATCGATAATTTCCGATAAATCCTCCGTCGTCAAGATATCGGACATTCGAATCATGGAAGCCGCCAGGGTCAAACAGACTGTATTCAGATCCTCTGCGGCTTTCCCCAAAAAGAACTCCTCGACCTCATGCATCTCAAGGATATTCCCCACACAGTGTCCGAGCGGCTGCCTCATGGACGTGATCACGCAAGTCACCGGCTTTCCTGCGATCCGTCCGATGTCGATCATCGCTTGTGACAGCTCCCTTGCGCGGTCAATATCTCTCATAAAAGCACCGTCTCCGCAAGTCACGTCCAGCACGATCGCGTCGGCTCCGCCGGCAATCTTCTTGCTCATGATACTTGATGCAATAAGCGGGATCGATTCGACCGTTCCGGTCACGTCGCGCAACGAATAGAGTTCTTTATCGGCCGGTGCCAGTTCAGGTGTTTGGGCGGAAAGAACCGCCCCGCACCGAGCGACGTATTCCGAGAATCGGGAAAAGGGGATCTCGGTCCGAAAGCCTTCGATCGACTCGAGTTTATCAATGGTCCCGCCGGTAAAGCCAAGTCCTCTGCCGGAAAGTTTCACCACGGGAATTCCGAAAGACGCGACCAAAGGGAGTACAATCGGAGTGCACTTGTCTCCGACCCCGCCGGTGCTGTGCTTGTCGACGATCCTTTGCGAAAGAGCGGACAGGTCAAGCGTTTGTCCGGAACGTGCCATCATCAGCGTCAGATCGGTCATTTCGGATGAATCCATTCCATTCAGAACGATTGCCATCAAAAGCGCGGAAATCTGATAGTCGGGGATGGATTTATCCGTAACACCCCGGACAAAAAACTGAATTTGCTCCTCCGACAATCGCTTCCCGTATCTTTTATCGAGGATAATATCACGCATTTCCATATCTTAGTACTCCAACTCAATATTGCTTCCATTGTACACCAGAACGATTTACAATTGCTTTGGCATTCTGTTTTCATTACCGACAAAATGTGGAATCGTCCGGCCTCTTGGTATACAATCGAAAAGTAGATTTATTGAAGCGGAGGATTCAACATGTCCGATGAAACCGTCAAGCCTCTCCTGAGTGTCGCATTAATCGGATGCGGTCGTGTAGGGGTGAAGCATTTGAACTCAATCTTCAAGGCGAAAGATTCTCTTCAACTCTGCGCTCTTGTAGACACGGATATAATTACGGCTAAGGCATTTCTTGAAAAATTCATCATTAATAACAGAAAGGCCGCATCCGCTTTTCCCCGGGTTAAATTCTACACCGGGATTGACGCTCTGCTTCTGGATATGACTCCGGATATTGTCGCGATCACCGTTCCTTCCGGATTTCATTATGAAATCGCGTACAGAGCAATTTCTTCCGGTTGTCATATCCTTCTTGAGAAACCGATGACGATGAAAACTTCCGAAGCCAAGGAGCTGTATGACCTCTCCGTGGCGACCGGGAGGCATATCGCCATGGGTCATATATACCGTTATCTGCCGATTATGGGACTCATACACCAAGATTTTATCAGTGAGAAGTGGGGTAAAATCAGCCACGGGTCCGTTGTCGTTCGATGGGGGCACGATCAGGCCTATTACGATCAGGCAGCTTGGAGAGGTACATGGAAATTGGACGGCGGCGCATTAATGAATCAGAGTATTCACGCTTTGGATCTGATGTGTTACCTGATGAATACCTATCCGGTCTCCGTAGTATCTCAACTGGCAAAACGGTTCCGTAACATGGAGGCCGAAGATATCGGAGCGGCGGTGCTTCGAATGGAAAACGGAGCGCTGTGCGTCCTGGAAGGGACAACGGCAACGAGCCCATCGGACCACGAAGCATCGTTCTATATCAATGCCGAGCTGGGATCGCTGCGCGTCGGACTGCGTAAGGGACTGCCGTTTTTCGATATTCGTGACAAGAAAGGCAAAAAGGTTACCCGCAAATATTATCGCGAGGAACTTAAAGCCAAAGGTCTTCGCGGAATTATTGACGCTAAGAATCCTCACTATTTAATCTATCGTGATTTGATCAATTGCGTCCGGAACGGGGACGATCCGATTGCAGACGCGCGATCCGGTTATAAATCGGTGGAAGCGATGCTTTCCGTATATCGATCCGCAAAAGAGCACCGACAAATCGACATCCCGGGTGATTCGGATTTTGACCTCAATGACATGAGCGGATACTTTAATTAATCACATGAAGACAACTCACCGAAGACTGTTCTGATAATATCGACGGCAAAGGAATCAACCACCTTGTAACAGATTTCCTTTCCGCTTCTTTCTCCCTGAATAATACCGACGTCCCTCATTTTCGAAAGATGTTGTGACAGTCCGCTCTGAGTAAGGCCCATCTTCTCCTGAATGTCACCGACCCTGCATTTTGAAAGATACAATCCTCGAAGTATATACAGGCGATCCGGATGCGATAAAACCTTTATCACGGCCGCCCTTCTCTCAATCTCTTTTCTTGTCATAATTACCTCCCGAAAGTTGTTGACACATTCAATTGTTGTGATATAATAATATCATAGGATTAATAAATTATGATATGTCAATATTATATCATCAATTGGCGATACGACAATGATTTTCGCCATTAAAATATATAGAAAAAGAATACTAAGGGATTGAAAGGGGAAATTTATTATGGGAAAGAACACATTAGAACTGAACGAGGCCAATTTCACCGAAACGATCGCAAGCGGTCTGACACTTGTTGATATGTACGCGAATTGGTGCATGCCTTGCAGAATGCTTGCACCGACCATTTCCACACTGGCGGACGAGTATGACGGGAAAGTGAAGGTTGGAAAAGTGAACATTGATGAATCGCCTTCAATCGCTTCCCAGTATGGGGTGATGAGTATACCGACAGTCATCTTGTTCAAAGACGGAAAGCCGGTCGGACAGAAGGTTGGGATGGCAGACAAGAAAGCCTACGAACAAATGATTCAAAGCGCCAACTGATCTTGATCAAAAAGAGGCCGTTGCAAAAGTGATTTGAAAATCACATGAGCAACGGCCTTTTTGCGTCTACAAAAGGATCTATAAAATGTTCAGTGCCTGATCAAGGTCGTGAAGAATATCTTCCGAATTCTCAATACCCACGGACAAACGAATCATATCATTCGGTACGCCGGCCAACACCATTTGTTCGTCAGTCAGCTGGCGATGGGTATGACTCGCAGGATGCAATACTGATGTTCTGGCATCACACACATGTGTAACGATGGAAGATAACTTGAGTGAATCCATAAATCGGACGGCATTATCACGCCCTCCCCTAACTCCAAAAGAAAGAACGCCGCACACACCGTTTGGCATATACTTACGTGCCAGTTGATATTGAGAATCATCCGCAAGCCCCGGGTATTTAACCCATGAAACATTCGGATGTCTCTTCAAGAATTCGGCGGCTGCCAAAGCGTTTGCGCAATGTCTCGGAACACGCAGATGTAATGTTTCAAGCCCGATATTCAATAAGAAAGCATTCATCGGAGCCGGGGAAAAGCCCATATCTCTCATCAGTTGAACCGTAAATTTTGCGGTAAAAGCTGCCGGACCGAATTGACGAGTATAAATCACCCCGTGATATGAGTCGTCCGGACGAGTAAGTCCGGGAAATCGATCGGCGTATTTCTCCCAATCGAAGGTCCCGTGATCCACAACACACCCGCCGATACTGGTCGCGTGACCGTCCATATATTTTGTCGTTGAATGCACAATAAGATCCGCACCCCACTCGAAAGGCCGGCAATTGATCGGTGTCGGAAAAGTGTTGTCTACGATTAGCGGAACACCGACGGTATGCGCGGCTTGGGCAAAGGATTCCAGATTCAATATATTCAATGCCGGATTCGCAACCATTTCGCCGTACACCAATTTGGTGTTCGGTTGAATTGCTTTAATGATTTCCTCTGCATCGGCATCGGGGCGGACAAAACTGACTGATATCCCCAGCTTCTTCAAAGTGACCGAAAACAGATTGAAAGTACCTCCGTAAAGGGTCGAACAGGATACGATATGATCTCCGGCCTCACAGAGATTCAATACGGTCATCATGATCGCCGCCTGTCCGGAGGAAGTCAACACACATGAATTGCCGCCCTCAAGATCCGCGATTTTGGCCGCGACATAATCACATGTAGGGTTAGCCAAGCGAGAATAGAAATAGCCCGGTTCCTGCAAATCGAAAAGGCGACCCAGTTGCTCTGTCGATTTGTACTTAAATGTCGTGCTCTGGATGATCGGCAGGATTCTCGGCTCACCGTTCTCCGGTTGATATCCGGACTGAACGCATTTGGTATCAATATGATAATCGCTCATCGCCATCGCCCCCTTCGGGTATTCATAATCACAGATAATTTTCATGCATTATACCATACCGAAGAGAAAAAATACGAAACTAATGTCTCTCAAAACGAAAGAAAGCCCCGGTCTTAAATACCGGAGCTTTCACTGGTGCACCTTCAGGGATTCGAACCCGGGGCCCACTGATTAAGAGTCAGTTGCTCTACCAACTGAGCTAAAGGTGCATATGTTCGAACAAACGAACATTGCAATTATAGCGATGCGATTCCCGAATGTCAAGAACTATCCGCGGTCTAATAAATTCATAAAACAGCCGGTTTGATTTGCTGATTTAGATTCCAATATTTTCATCAGACGAATGCTCAGTAGAGGAATTCTCCGTTTGCTCCGCGGATCACTACCTCGTTCCCGTCCGGACGCGTCGCGCTCTCTACATGACCGATGACCTTCGCCTCAACGCCCATTGATTCGGAAGCGCTGATGATCTCTCCTACCGCTTCTTTTTCACAATATATCTCCAAGCGATGTCCGCAATTGAACACCTGATACAGTTCTTTTTCGGAAATTTCTCCGGAGGCGAATATTTCCCGAAAAACGGGCGGCAATTCGAACAGATTGTCCTTAACATATCGAACATTCCGTCCGAAATCCTTGCATTTAGCGAGTCCGCCGCCCGTACAGTGAATAATGCCGGTCACGGATTCGGAAATCTTCGGAAGAATTTTGCCGAGGATCGGCAGGTATGTTCGAGTCGGCGACAAAATCGCTTCTCCGACGGTCATACATGTATTCGGAAGCTGGTCGGATAGTTTGTATTTGCCGCAGTATGCTTTCTCGGCCGGTATCGTTTCGGATAAGGATTCGTGATATCGCTCGTAGTAATATTTGGATAAAATCATATGGCGAGCCGCTGTTAGCCCGTTTGATGAAATACCCGAGTTTTCTTTCTCTTCGTAAACCGATTTCCCTGTAGAAGATAAACCGACAATCAGGTTCCCGGGCCTGATGTTTGAAGCGTTTATTACATGTTCTTTTCTCAAGCGTACAACCACGGTTGAATCAATAATGACCGTTCGGACCAGATCCCCAACATCCGCCGTTTCACCACCGGCCATCGTGATGCGAATACCGTATTCATTAAGCAGTTCGATTATATGATCATACCCTTTAATGATCTCGGCGATGCAAGATCCGTTGACACGATGTGCGTTGCGTCCGATCGTGTTGGAAAGGATAAAACCGTCCGTGGCGCCAATACAGGCCAAATCATCGATATTCATCACAAGCGAATCCTGAGCGAGAGAGAAAAACGATCTCGGATCTCCGGTTTCCATATACTGAAGATAAGCCGCCGAGGATTTGGTTCCGGCTCCGTCCGCATGAATCGAGCATACATAATCCGGGTCGCGGGCAATATCGACATTCAACTTACAAAAGGAACCCGGAAATTCGCCGGCGGACTGCCCCGCCACAGCTTTCTTTACTTCATCCTTGGTCGGGGAGACGCCTCTGCTTAGATAAGATTCAGCCGACATGATGTTCTCCTTAATGATCATCGATTCTTATGTTGCCAAAATTGATGTTTCCCGAGTAAGCCTGTAAGCCGGGTTCTGTCTTGAGCGATCATCTGTCTAGACCGAACGTTTCCGAACGGTTCAAGCCGCCTCCATGAGACCTGCGGACAACAGTAGTGTCTCTCCTCGGCGTTGCTCCGGGTGGGGTTTACATGGCCGAAATGTCTCCATTCCGCCGGTGGGCTCTTACCCCGCCGTTTCACCCTTACCGCGATGTCCGAAAACTTCACGGCGGTTTACTTTCTGTTGCACTATCCTTAAAGTCGCCTTCACCGGGAGTTACCCGGCACCCTTGTCCTGCGGAGCCCGGACTTTCCTCGTACGCGGCCTTTCGGCACTGCGCCCGCGATCGCCCAGCTTACTCGGAAAACATCACCATCATAAACAAATGCCCTACGGTTGTCCACATCAAAAAGACGATTCGAAACGATTGCCTTGAAAAACACAACAACGAACGGATGAGTACTTGTTTACCAGAGATGTTTGAAGGAACGGAAGAACGACACGTTCTGTAGCCTCATGTCCCGCCGCAACAGCGCAAATACCCGATTCCTTCAGCTGTACCATGGCGTGATGCTTGATCTCGCCCGCGACCACGAGATCGACACTGGAACGAATCAAATCAGGGATGACTGAATCATCGAACGAACCCGCACCCAAATAGATCCTCGTTATTTCCTTGTCAGACATTTCATTCAAAAATACTCCGGAACTTTGAAGCACTCTCCGGACCATTGAGGAAAACTCAAGATATCTCAGCGGAGAACCGGTATCACAGAGCAAACCGAAAGAAAACTCCGGTTGCTCCGGAACGGAACGAAGGCCCAGAGTGTCTGCCAGTGCGTGATTGACCCCATAATCGGCTCGATCCAAGTTGGTATGAGCGGAGATGACGGAGATTTGTTCGCGGATCAAACGCGACACAAGCCTTCCCCGAGGTGTATCGGTATCGATCGAAAACAGCGGTGAGAAAAACAACGGATGATGCGTAATCAAAATATTCGCATCAAAATCAAGACAAAGATCGATGGCCTCTGTCGAAACATCAAGCGAGAAAACGATTCCCCGAACCTCCGTTTCCACGCTCCCGATCATCAGGCCGATATGATCCCAGTCCTCCGCACGCTCCGCCGGCGCGATCGATTCGATCCATGTCAACAAGTTGCCGACCGTAATCTGATCATTCATCCGTATTGCCCCCGTTCTCCTTCATTAGTTTCTCTATGTGAAGTATGACCCTTTCAAGTTCGGGACGCCCGAGTTTTTGATTTTCGAGAAGACGAAGTTTTGCGGAAAAGTAATGAACCGTCCCCTCTGGCTTGTTCCGAAGAATATATGGGCCGAGAATTTTTTCGGCAGAACTCAGTAATATCGGTTTGCCCGTGAATTTTACCGAGAGAATGATATAAACTTTTCTTCGATCACGGCATATTTTCTCGAAAACAATCTCGAATCCGTTCTCACATAAAAACGCTCGCAGCTCTTCATCAGACCGCTGCGGCTGAAGCAAAATAACTGTGTCTTCAGGCAATACGCCGCCGTGCTCAGCCAGTGCATCGGTCAGGATATGAATGATCTCCAAACCGCCGATACCCGCAATCACGACGGTCTCTTCACCCGTGATCCGAACATCACTGAGACCGTCGGTGCAAAACACGTCCGAGCGATCCGAAAATCCCCTGCTTCTCAGGTAGGCGGCAGTTCTTTCGGCAGGTGCGCGATGGATGTCCGTGCAGACCACCCGGTCTGCCTTACCGGACTCCAGAATGTACGCGGACAGGTATCCGTGATCGGACCCGACGTCAATGAAACGCCTCGAACCCAGGATAGAATCGGCAATACATTGCAGGCGCGCGGGCAACTTGGTCTTATTCATCAAATGTGCCGGTCTCCTCACATCGAAAGTTCCTTGATTTTTCCTCTTAAATACTTCAGATAATCGTTTACTTCCCGAAAAGCGCGAACCGATTGCTCCCGATCCGGGCCATCGGTCATTCCGTCCATCTGAACGGCCAAATATTTCTTCCTTCTCGTGTAAACCTTCTCACGGACACGATACAGATAATCCGTAACCAGACGCATCAGCTTCTCTTCGTCACGAATATCTTTGGTCTTCATCAGGACCGCCGAGAAAACATCCCTTGCCGGGCGCCCGTTGATCTCCTTCCCTTCCGCGAGATCCAGAAGTTTGGCCGGGCCGGCAATTCCACGGGCAAGAAGTTTGAGCATGTCAGTAGCAATCAAACGCAACGTTCCGGACGAAAAATCAGTGGCAATCGGTTTGTCCGGCATGTTTTGGTAAATAGCGGTATTCTCGGAAAGAAAGCAGAGGAGTACAATTTCCTGATGACCACCCCGATTGACCTCATCAATCGGTTTGATCACCGCTTGCGCCTTCGCTTTGATGACCGTCTCGTTGAAAGCGGGCTTTCGATCGCTGTCCTCCGCCCGTTTCGCTTCCGATAATACGCTGTTGACCGAGACCTTCAACAATTCCGCGACTACACCCGCCGCTCTTTCGCGCAAAACCAGATTCGACTCCCATGACAGATATTCACAGGCAAGTGATTGAAACATTCTGGCATCAAACTTTCCGTCAACAACACTCTGATACTGTGCCGCTTCGACCAGATAATCCAGTACCGGGAGAGCTCCGGATACGACTTCTCGAAAAGCTTCCGGACCGTGCTCACGGATATATTGATCCGGATCCTTACCGTCCGGAACTCTGCCGACCGATAATCTGGTATTCATACCCGCAGGGCGGTTTCCTTTAGTCATCAATGTTTTAAGACTTCGAACTGCGGCATTTCGTCCGGCATTGTCCGAATCGAAAAACAGTATAATTTCTTCGGAATATCGTGATGCAAGCATCAACTGACGGTCGGTCAGTGCCGTTCCGAGTGAGGCGACCGCATTTGTCACCCCGGCTTGGTGCATTGATATCACATCCATATAACCCTCAACGATGATCAGTGACTTCTCCTTGGATGTCTTCGCGAAATTCAGCCCATACAGGACCCTTTGCTTGGAGTAGACCTCCGTCTCCGGAGAATTAATATATTTCGGTGTTCCGTCCGTCAAAATTCTACCGCCGAACGCAACAATCTTGCCCATCGGATCGAAAATCGGAAACATCAGTCGTCCACGGAAAAGATCAATCAATCCGCCCTTTTTGCTCTTCGTGAAAAGGCCGCATTTCCCCAAGATTTCTTCTCGAATTCCTTTATTCCGCAAGTAACGGAACAAACCTTCCCATTCGTCCGGAGCATACCCCAAACCGAATTTCCTTGCAGTCTGCGTTGAAATCTTCCGCTTGACCAGATATTCAGATGCGATTCTTCCCTTATCCGAGGTCAGAGAATTATAGAAGTATCTCGCGGCTTCAACCAAAGCCTCACGAATTTCATCTCTCTCAACGGAGAGTTTGCGAAGTCCGTCGTCTTCCGGCTCGGGAAGCGTGATCTGTACCCGTTCAGCCAGAAGCCGCAGTGCTTCGATAAAGGTCAATTTCTCGATTTCCATAATGAATTGAATGACATTTCCGCCCTTGTGACATCCAAAGCAATAATAGATTTGTTTGCTTATGGATACCGAAAAAGACGGCGTATCCTCGGAATGAAAGGGACACAAGGCAAACTGATTCTGACCGCTCGTCTTCGTGAAGCGAACATATTGTCCGACGACGGAAACAATGTCGTTGCGGGCGATCACCTCTTCAATGATGTTCTCTGGAATTCCACCTGAAAAACCTGCCATGTCGCAACCCCTTTATTCGCCCAATCCTAAAGAAGCTGTGTGCCGTTGATAAACAACTCGAAATTCAGATTCAGATAATTTGCGGCGTTTCTGCAAAGCTTCATTCGATCCAAAAATATCTCGAAGTAATCCATTACCGGGCTGATTTCAGTATCGATTTCAATCTCAAGTCTGGCTTTTTCGCCGACTACGGTAAGCGTAGATAAGGTAGCGGCATAATTCACACGATCATGAATATCAAAGGTCTCCTTGTGCTTATTCCGAACCCGGCTTCTGTGCACGTCCGCTTTGTCGGACAAGATCAGTGCCGCCGCGATCCGATTGACCGGAACGCCCTCTCCCTCGTCATGATTCGCAATTGCCATCATAATGATCGCGGCATTGTCGTAAGACATACCCTTCCTGACAAGCATGTCATAGGCCATGATCGCCCCGGAAACCGCATGATTATTGCGACTCACCGCATTTCCGATGTCATGAAGATACCCGGCTATTTTCCCGAGTTCAACCATATGCTCATCCTCACCGAGGATTTCGAGTATTTCACCACATTTATTGGAGACCAATCGACAGTGACGAAAAGTATGTTCGGTATAGCCAAGCGAGTCCATCTGAATTCCGGCGGCCTGCAGAAGGGCCTTCACCTCGTTACTCTTCTGGATATCTTTAATCGTCAGTTCAGTCTCCATAATCCCGCCTGCTCCGTTCATTTTCATTCGTATAAATTGTATCACATATCCGCATCCTGCTTCACGCAAGCCAGCCAGATGGAGCACTCGAGTCTTTTCTTGGTTAGCTTGCATCCGATTTCATATTCCTCGTCCAGAGAACCGGTGGCAAAATATCGATTTGCGGCACATCCCCCGCCGCAGTGGTAACGTGCGAAGCACGTCGCGCAGGATTCTCGGTTCGGCATCAGACGCTCGAAAAACATCTGCCGAACAGTTGGATCCAGGATATCTTCTACCCTTCTGCCCGGCAATAAAACTCCGTTTTTATCCGAAATCTTTTCCATGCCGGATACATTTCCCATCAAAAATTCCTTTTCGCCGACGAATTGATGGCAGGGATAAATATCACCCTCGGGTGTTACCGCAACATATTCGGATCCCACTCCGCATCCTTTCAAACGTTTATATACGCAAGGTCCACCTTCAAAATCCATTTTGAAGTGAAAAAAGTGAACGGGTTTATCTGTTTTGCGAGTCATGTCGAGGTATTCCGCTAAGCGCTCGTATTCCTTTTCGATCGTGTAAACATCTTCATCACGAATCGCATAGCTTGTCCCAGGTTCGGATACGACAGGCTCCATTGAAATGTGACGGGCATCCAATGTTTCGGCGAGATGTTTAACGTCCTCCGAAAAATCAAGATTATGACGGGTAAAGGTCCCGCGAACGTAATACTCATGGTAAGCCGATTTTTCACTTTCACGAAGTTTAACAAAATCACGGATGTGATTGCGGATCGGCTCATAAGTCGCTGTTCCGCCGATCCCGGGTCGCATACGATTATGGACATCGGGGCGCCCATCGATACTCAGGACACAGTTTTTCATATGTTTATTGATAAATTCCGATTTTTCACGATCCAACTGAAGAGAGTTGGTCGTTATGGTAATGCGAATATCCTTTCCGGATCGTCTTCCGATCCGCTCGCAATAATCTGTAAGCTCCGTTACGACCGGCCAGTTCATAAGGGGTTCGCCGCCGAAAAAATCAATGTCCAGATGATGCCGCTCTCCGGACGCAGCAACGAGGAAATCCACGGCTTTCCTGCCCGTCTCCGCCGACAGCATCGATCGGTTATGTGTTCCGTAATCTCCCGTACCGGCAAAGCAATAAAGGCACCGCATATTACAGTCGTGGCAGATATGAAGGCACATCGCCTTTATAATCGGGCCATCCGGATAGAGTGTAGAATAATCCGCCTCGATTCGGGGCGCAAAAAGGCTTTGGGCAGAAATCAGCCCGTCAAATGAATCACATATTTCCGTAATCTCGCCCGGGTCGGTTTCTGTCTCGCGCGAAAAAAGGAGGAGCTCCGTCTCGGAGGGTCTCTCGCCGCCTTTCCGGCGGTATCTTTCAAGCAAATTATACGAAAGATCGTCAAGAACATAAATCGACGAACATTCCGAATCAAATGCAATCTTCTTACCCTTCATCTCAAATAAGTGAACCAATTGTCTCTCCTTAAAAAAATAATGAAGACGTTATTAACCGCCTTCACTATTCGAAATACGTATCGAACAAACGCTCAGCGGTCAGCTTCGCACGGCTGGTTTGCAACGGTGCAACTGGTCTTGCAGGCAGATTGGCAGGAAGTTTGACACTCTCCGCACGCCTTACCGGAGCATGGAAATTTAATGTTCGCTTCGTGAATAATCGTAATATGCTTCATTATATTTCTCCTTAACATTCATCCAAACGATACTAATCCGAGCCCGTTTCTTTCTTCGTTACCGTACTGATCGCAGTTTTCTTGAATGTCATCATCGTATTTGCGACACTCGTAGTAATCGTAACCTCATCTTCTCGCAGATTCGCAACGGTTCCGATAATGCCACCGATGGTCAATATCTTGTCTCCGACTGCCATTGAGTCGATCTTCGCCTTCAACTCCTTATCTCTTTTCCTCTGAGGACGAAGAATAATAAGATACCATCCTCCGATCATTACAGCAAAAATTACAAACATAGGTATTAAATCGCCAAATCCGGGAGCGGCTTGAGGCGTTGCTTCCGAAGCGGTTGATGCCACGGTATCAGCGGCTAATAAAAAATCCATCCGTATTCCTCCAATAATCGATTCTATCCATAATCCAATTGATTTTAACACTCACTCGGCTCACTGCGCAAGCAATTAATAATAATGGTTCTGACGTCAACAGCGGTTCCGAATGCATTATCGTTGGCTTCATCAGTTGTAATCCCTGCAAATCGATACCTTATCCCGTTACGATTTGATTGTAAAGACTGAGAATATCAAAACTCTTATTTTGTCCCATATCCGAAACGCTCAAAAAATTCATCTCTGAAATCTAGAAGTCTGTCGTCCGAAATCGCTTGACGAACATCTTTCATCAGTTTCAGCAAGAAATGGAGATTATGATACGAGCAAAGTCTTAAGCCAAAAATCTCCTTCGCCTTAAGAAGATGGCGAATATATGCGCGAGTATAGTTCCTGCACGCATAACAATCACATTCTTCTTCGATCGGGAAATACTGTCTGGCGCAGGAAGCGTCCCGTACAATCAGACGACCGTTCCGGGTGAGCACCGTTCCGTTGCGCCCGATCCGTGTAGGTAAAACACAATCAAACATATCGACCCCGCGAATCGCACCTTCAATTAAATAATCGGGAGTACCGACCCCCATCAAATATCTCGGTTTTGCAGACGGCATGTACGGTATGGTTTCATCCAACATCCGATACATCAAGTCGCCGGGCTCGCCTACCGATAAGCCGCCGATCGCATATCCGGGCAAATCAAATGATGTGATTTCTTTTGCGCTTTGAACGCGCAAATCCGGATATACGCCACCCTGAATAATTCCGAATAGCGCTTGCGTGTTTGGATTCTGATGCGCTTTCACACAGCGTTCGAGCCAGCGGGTCGTTCGATCCGAAGCCTTTTGGGCGTAATCGTACGTGCACGGATAAGGAGCGCACTCATCAAAAGCCATCATAACATCTGAACCGAGATCATTCTGCACTGAAATCGACTTTTCCGCGGTTAACAAATGTGCCGAACCGTCTATATGTGACTTGAAAAAAACCCCTTCTTCTTTGATGTTTTTGGGAAGAGCAAGTGAAAAGACCTGAAACCCTCCACTGTCCGTAAGGATAGATTTCTTCCAATTCATAAAGCGATGAAGTCCGCCGGCTTCCCGAACGATATCGCTTCCGGGTCGCATCCATAGATGATATGTATTGGAGAGAATGATGTTTGCTCCCATTTGCTCCAACTCGTCCGGAGACATGCCTTTGACGGTACCTTGGGTTCCGACCGGCATGAACTCCGGGGTCAAAAAAGATCCGTGCGGAGTGGTAACCCGACCCAGTCGAGCGCCTGACTGCTTGCAGACATGAATCAATTCATATTGAACCGGATACTTCGATTTCATTTGCGTCATTTGTTTCGTCCTTTTCTGTTGGTTGATTACTTGATTCTAGACCGGTAATCCGGATCGATGGTGATGAACATCGCGTCGCCGAAGCTGAAGAAACGATAACGCATCGAAATTGCCTCCTGATATGCACTCAGCACCTTTTCTCTTCCGGCAAACGCCGAGATCAGCATGATCAGAGTCGATTCAGGTAGATGAAAGTTAGTGACCATCGCATCGACTACTCCGAACCGGTATCCCGGATAGATAAATATGTCGGTCCATCCGGTATGCGGTCCCATCGTCGGATCCTCCCGAAAAACGGATTCCAACGTCCTGGCGCATGTTGTGCCAACCGCGATCACCCTTCCGCCCGCGGCACGCGCTTTACGAATCTTGTCGGATGCCTCCTTCGGAAAATCATACCACTCGGAGTGCATCAGGTGGTCAGCGATATTCTCACACTTAACGGGTCTGAATGTTCCGAGTCCCACATGAAGGGTCAATTCGGCAATTTCGACTCCCTCCTCCCGGATCCGGGTGAGCAATTTCTCGGTAAAGTGAAGCCCTGCGGTCGGTGCTGCAGATGAACCGGGTGAAGCGGAATAAACAGTCTGATACCTTTCCGGGTCATCGTTCTTCTCGTGAATGTATGGCGGCAAAGGAACCGTTCCCGCTTCATCGAGAATCGACTCCCACACGCCTTCAAAAAAGAAACGAATGACCCGGTTGCCGTTTTCGAGGACCTCCGCAACTTCCGCTTCGAGTTTGCCCGGAAGGAAAACAAGTCGGTTTCCGGTTCGCACCTTCTTACCCGGTCTGGCTAAGGTCTCCCATCTGAAGTCATCCAATCGTTTTAAAAGAAGAATCTCGACGGGATACATCGTATCCGCGCGAACCCCAAGAAGTCGAGCCGGTATGACCCGAGTATTGTTAATTACCAACAAATCATTTTGTCGAAGTAATAACGGCAGTTCAAAAAAACGGCGATGCTCAATCGCTCCGGTGCTTCCGTCGAGGGTTAAAAGCCTCGATGATGAGCGTTCCGGCAGCGGGTGCTGCGCTATCAATTCTTCCGGAAGTTCATAAAAGAAATCGCTGGTTCTCATGAGTTATCATTATATTACACAATTGACGGTGAAGTACAGTAAATGCTATGATTTCCTCGTATCAAAACATCTTTTCCCATATTGGGAGAAAAGACTGACTATATGAAGTCAAGTGGTAAATGAGAAAAAAGTAGCGTAGACGCTAGGGACATTGAACCTTGAAAATAATGCATGCTGAAAAGGCTTGAGCCATCTGGCGCAAGCCTGAGCGACGAAGGTGAACTCAGTTATGTCTGAGGGACAAAGACCTCGTTAGCGGATAGGAT
>JAAYIQ010000032.1 GCA_012523365.1 Clostridiaceae bacterium | reverse complement strand
GTTCTGCGCCTGACTTCTTCCGTTATTTCCCTTGTTGCGCTCGTTATTCCATTTCTGCCGTATTTCCGAGTTTCGTTTGACGAGTATTCATTGGATGTATCGGGATATATGGCTTTGATTTCAAAAATCCGAATCAACGATGAGCAGCTCGTCGAATTCCCGGTCGGTATGCGCATCGCGATTGTTCTTTCATTGATTGCGGTTGCATCAGGAGTATTCGCCAATTTTCGCAAAAAGCAGATTATAGCTGCGGGGGCGCTTTTTCTCGGATTTGGCTCCGCTGTAACGGTCGCGGCGTTTCTGGCGAATATTCGCACGGAACTGCTGTCTGCAGGATGCTCGACCGCAGAAGGGAGCGTTGGAGTCGGATGGTTTCTGTTTCTTTTTTTAACACTTTCTGCCGCAGTATTATCGCTTTTAGTGTCCGGTATCGAGAAGTCTGCGGAAACCGTGTTTCAGTTGACCGCATTTATTTCGGTAGGGGCGGTGGTAATTATTACCGCATACATGTTTGCATCCGGGCTTCCGGCGATCGCAAAGATTGGTGTTTCGGATTTTCTTTTCGGGGCGAAGTGGGCTCCGGTTTCGGAAGATCCGCAGTTTGGTATTATTAATATGATTCTCGCGACTATTTTGGGTTGCGCGGGCGCGATCGTGATCGGTGTGCCGATCGGATTGCTGACCGCCGTTTTTCTGTCCGAAATCGCGCCGGAAGGCTTATCTCGCGTGATGCGTCCTGCCGTTGAACTTTTGGCGGGTATTCCGTCGGTTATATACGGATTCTGGGGGATGAAGGTGCTGGTGCCCTTTATTCGAGAGTTTTTCACCGGGATCGGATATAATTCGACCGGATCAGGGCTTGGTGCTGTCATCATTATTCTGGCGGTCATGATTCTTCCGACGATCATTCGTGTTGCGGAAACCGCGCTCCGCAGTGTTCCGATTTCTTATACCGAGGCGGCGTTGGCCCTTGGGAATACGAAAGTCTCGACGATCTTTTCCGTTCAGATACCCGCGGCTCGATCCGGTATACTTGCCGGAGTCATTCTGGGAGTCGGACGAGCCATCGGCGAAACGATGGCGGTTATCATGGTCGCCGGAAACATTGTTCAGTTTCCGACGCTTTTCTCGTCAGTACGACCGATGACAGCGGGGATCGCGTTTGAGATGGGTTATGCGGAAGCGGGATTGCACAGGCAAGCGCTTTTCGCGATCGGTCTGGTTCTGTTTGTCTTTATAATGATCGTAAACATCTCTTTTTCCTATATTTCGGGAAAGGGGGTGAAGGCAAATGGCAGGTAAAAAAAGAAAAGACTTGATCCTTCTTTTGTTTATTTGGTCCAGTGCCTTGATTACCGTCGCGATTCTGGTCGGAATTATCGGCTATATTTTGTACCAGGGTCTGCCTCAAATTAGTATTCGCTTCCTCACCAGCGAATACTCCGCCGCGAAAAACGGCAGCAAGGGCATTCTCCCCATGATTATTAATACGGTTTATGTCGTGATTCTGTCGCTGTTGTTCGCGGTTCCGATTTGCATCGGAGGCGCGATTTATATGACGCAGTATGCCCGGCAGGGTAGAATGATCCGCCTGATTCGCTTCGCAACGGAAGTATTGTCAGGAATACCGTCGATTATTTACGGACTCTTCGGATATGCGGTTTTTGTCGTACTGTTCCAACTCAAACTATCGATCCTCTCGGGGAGCCTGACGATGATGATCTGCATCCTGCCGATCATCATACGAACGACGGAGGAATCTCTTCTGGCTGTTCCGGAAATTTATCGTGAGGGAGGACTTGCACTGGGTGCCGGAAAGCTCCGGGTCACAATGGGAATTATTCTGCCCAGCGCACTTCCGGGGATCCGGACCGGCATTGTTCTGGCTGTCGGAAGGATCGTCGGAGAGACTGCGGCTTTACTGTTTACGGTCGGAGTTTCCGGCAATTATTTGCCGAAAGGGGACAATGTCATCAACGCAGTGTTCGGTCATGTTTTCGAGCAGGGAAATACATTGGCCCTGCATTTATATAATTCGGCGATGAACGGGAAGGACCCGCCCGCCGTCCCGTTCGCGACGGCATCGGCGCTTCTCATTCTGGTGTTCCTGATTAATCGAATCGCAGTGCTGGCGTCTCGCGATATCAAACGGGCGCGCGTGAAATAGAGGAAACGGAGAAATATGGAAATGACAGAGGCAAAAATTGTAATTGACGGACTAAACGTATTTTACGGTGATGTTCAGGCGCTCAAAAACATCAACCTTCATCTTCGACAGAACGAGATTACGTCTTTTATCGGACCGTCCGGGTGCGGAAAGTCGACTTGCATCAAGACGATCAACCGGATGAATGATCTGGTTTTCAGTTTTCGAAAAGAGGGGATGATTCTCATCGACGGGGAGGATATTTACTCGAAAAACTGCGATGTGACTCACCTTCGCAAACGTGCGGGTATGGTTTTTCAGAAACCGAATCCATTCCCGATGAGCATTTACGACAATATCGCTTACGGACCGCGGGTGCATGGCGTCAAAAGGAAAAAGGACTTGGACGAAATCGTAGAAAAATCGCTCCGAAACGCGGCAGTCTGGGATGAGGTTAAGGATCGGCTTAAGGCCTCGGCGTTGGGAATATCGGGAGGCCAACAACAACGCCTTTGCATCGCCCGTGCGCTGGCGGTTGAACCGGATATCCTCCTGATGGACGAACCGACATCCGCACTCGATCCGATATCAACCATCAAAATCGAAGATTTGATGTATGATCTTAAGAAGGATTATACGATTGTTATCGTGACGCATAATATGCAGCAAGCGGTCAGGATCTCGGATCGAACCGCGTTTTTTCTCCTCGGTGAAGTGATTGAGGACGGACTGACTATCGAGATATTCAATAACCCGAAACATAAAAAAACGGAAGAATATGTGACCGGCCGTTTCGGCTGAGTGAAAGTGAGGCATTATGTCTGTGGTAAGGGAAGAATTCAGAAACGAACTGATTCAAATTCACGATAAGATAACCCGAATGGGGGGGTTGACGCTTTCTGCGATTGCAGATGCCGTGGATGCTTTGGTGGAAATGGATTCCGATAAGGCTCAAAAAGTCATGGATAACGATGACCTGATCGATGAGATGGAGCGCGAGATCGACCGTGCCTGT
>JAAYIQ010000031.1 GCA_012523365.1 Clostridiaceae bacterium | reverse complement strand
TCGTATTTACGGCATTCTCCGGTTCTCACCAGGATGCGATCAACAAGGGATTGAAGCGCATGAAACAACACCCGGACCATTGGGAAGTTCCCTATTTGCCGATCGATCCGAGGGATGTCGGCAGAGATTACGCGCCGATCATTCGTATCAACAGCCAGTCGGGGAAGGGAGGAGTCGCTTATGTCCTGGAAAGCAACTTCGGACTTCAACTCCCGAAAACCTTCCAGAAGGACTTCGGCGTGGTTTGTACCAATTTGTCCGACAAGAAGCATTGCGAGCTCAAACCTCAGGAAATTTTCGAGCTGTTTGATGATATCTACATAAATGTCAAGAATCCTTATGAATTATCGGGATACAGGGAGGACTCGCTCGATGAGAGCCATGTTAACGTCGAGGCGAACATCAAGACTCCGGATGGAAGCATGGCCATTCGCGGCTCCGGTAACGGATTGCTCGACGCATTCTGCGACGGAATCGAAAAAGCTCTGAACATCAAGTTCTCGATCACGTCGTATCATGAGCACGCGATGGAAAGCGGATCGGATTCCGCGGCCATAACATATGTCGAAATCGCTGATGATCAAGGAACGAAACATCTCGGCGCCGGAATATCAAGTTCGGTGACCAAATCATCGCTTCGCGCCGTTGTCAGTGCCATGAACCGAATGATCAATCAAAAGACGCCGGATAACGGTAAAAAGTAATCGTTTAATTTAATCCGAAACGATGTACGGATCATTTCAAACAAAATAAAAAGATCGAAGAATCGGTGTTAAAGCCGATTCTTCGGCGTTTAAATCAATTCATCAGCAAATGGATACACAATCGAAAATTTAGCGGTCATAAAGAAATAAATAGACGGATTGCTTCAAAGATTATGGAATAAATCGAAGGATCAGGACGATGTATCCACGAAATGCGAAAAAGATTTTATGTGAAAGACCGGAGGGATTAATAAGGAATCAGTTGTTGACCTTGGAAAGGAAAGAATTATTTCTAATTCGTGAGCGTTCCCTCAAATCAAGCCTTTTGAGTCCCTCCATTTAAACAAAACATTCATTTTGTTTAATTAGGAATCGGTTTATTGGCACAGGTCACTCGAAATATTCTCTTCCGAACAATTAATCGGATTCGTCGACTGAGGTCGATTCAGTAGCAAAGGTAACAACCTTCTCTGTCGTATCCGGTTCAAAAGGATCATTCTTTGTCATCTCGCCGACATCCTTGATGCCGATCATCTGTTGATAACGATCTGAATCGATCAACGGTATCAGAGATCGATATCCGAGAATCAGGAGTAAAGCCACAATTCCAACCAGGAGAAGATTTCGAATAAGGTGGATATATTTTGCTTTTCGAAATCTTCGGTCGATTTGTGACTGTGTCGTATAACCCACTAATACATATATGCGATTGGGACTGGTGCGTTTCGGTAACCTCTTCTTCTCGTTCATCCATGTGCGGAAATGATTAATGGCCCTTGAGGGGATGTTTTTAAAATACTGCACGGTAGTACGGATTACCGAGGAAGCGATCCCGGACATTAGTCTGCCGAAGCGGATATACCAAGGTGAAACTTGTTGATTCATCGAACCGGAATTCTGCACTTCACACACCTGCCAGAGTAGAATAAAATTATTATAGCATAATCATTCCGGGAGTGTGATAAAGATAAACGAACAATCGTTTGACATCGCAAAAACTCAATGTTAGTATGAATCTACCAATATACCGCGGAGGAAATGATGGAAAACAAGTACAAATTTACCCGCAGTAATCTTGATCATACCGTTGAAAGCATTTATACCTATATTGTCGATTTTATTCGCAGTGAAGGATATCCGCCATCTGTTCGCGAGATATGCGGTGGTGTTGGAATTAAGTCTACCTCAACGATTCACGCTCACCTGAAACGATTGGTTGAGATGAATCGAATTGAATATACACCCGGTAAAAGAAGAGCAATCATTGTATCCGATCTTCAAAAGGAAAATATCACTCATCTGCCGGTTCTCGGAGCCATTTCTGCAGGAATCCCGATTCTGGCGGAACAGAACATTGAAAGAACTCTGCCCATATCGGCTGACTTCTTATCTTCCGGTGAATACTTCCTTTTGAAGGTGCACGGCGACAGCATGATCAATGCCCATATTCTCGATGGAGATTATGTTATTGTTAAGCGACAGAATACGGCAAATATCGGACAGATCATTGTTGCAAGGATCGATGATGAAGCAACAGTAAAAACTTATGCCAGATATGATGGAAGACCTTTCCTGCAGCCTGAGAATGATGCGTATTCCAGAATCCCTTTTGACGAAGGTGATTGTCAGATACTCGGGATCGTGACCGGTCTTTTCCGCTCTCAATTGTGATGCGCGGCTGCATTCGCACAGCATAGTTCCCTTTTGTTGCCTTCTCCGAATATATACTGAACCTCTTCTTCCGGAACGACACAAGTGATGGAGGATTTGTAAATCAGGTTCTGTGTGTTATCAACATCCAGGATAATTGACTCGTTATCAAAACCGACAATCATTCCTCTCCTTCTCTCCCCCGCCAACAGGAAAACCGAAACGATATTTCTGCTTTTGCGGCAATTGTTGAGAAATATCTCCTGCAAGTTTGCATTCTTGAATGAACGAAAGGATTCTCTGGACCCGTTATTGTAATCAAACTCCTGATCTGACACATGATTACATAACATAGAACCCGGAGTCTTTCTCAATGAATTACTTTGATACACGATATACACCTCGCTTTCTTTGCAAAAACAGAGTATCACAGCGGGCTGCAGTATATCTATATGATATATGCGATAATTCAGGTATTCAGTTCGGAGAGACGTGTTCGGAAATGATCATTACGCGTAATCAAGAGTGATTGAATCAATTATGACCTCCAAGTCCTCGGGCGTGATCCAGATTGCGTCTTTCATTCCGCGGAACCATGTAAGTTGTCGCTTTGCGTAATTCCGGGTGCGCTGTTTGATCAATGCGACGGTTTCCGCGTGATTTCGCAGACCTTGAAAATAATCGATAAATTCCTTGTATCCAATTGCTTGAATTGCGGTTGCCCCGGTGAATCCACCGCTTTTTAAGAGCCCGGCAACTTCGTTTTCGAGCCCGGATTCGATCATTCGGTCGACACGGTGATCGATTTTTGCATATAGTTCTTCACGCGGGAGATTCACAACAAAGACCTTGAACGGGTATTTCGGTCCGTTTAGTAAAGATTTTTCGCGGTGCAGGCTTAATGGTTGATTGCTTTGACGGTATACTTCCAGAGCACGGATGATTCGTTTGGCATTATTCGGATGAATCTTTAGTGCGCTTTCCGGATCCACACGCATCAGTTCCTGATAGGCACTTTCTCCGTTATCCAGATTGTACAGCTCCGTTATTTGGCTTCTGACTTCCGGAATTACGGTGATCGGTGAGTATTCAATTCCCTCGAAAAGAGATTTGGCGTACTGTCCGGTACCACCGCAGAAAACCGGAAGCGTCTCGGAACGCAGTAGTTTTTCGATGATTACGTATGCATTTTCAAGATAAGAAGCGACGGAGAATATCTGATCCGGATCGACAATATCAATCAGATGGTGTGGGATTTCCTCCCGGTCTTTTGGTGATGGTTTGGCGGTGCCGATGTTTAAACCGCGATAAATCTGCATGGAGTCCATGGAGACCAGTTCAGCACGAAGGACTTTGCACAAATCGATCGCAAGCGCGCTTTTCCCTGCCGCAGTCGGGCCGCAGATTATCGGAATATGAGATATTTGTCCGACAGGCAGTGATAATAGAGGCGGCATATTTACTCCTTTTGTATTCTCCGATACTACACAATACGCTTAAAGTCCTTTTCGAGATTCTTCCTCGAGTATCGAAGGATGATCGGTCTTCCGTGAGGACAGGTAAATGGGTTATCCAGTCGGACCAAACTGTCAATGAGCGCCCGGACCTCTCGGGAATCAAGCCGGTCATGAGCCTTTACGGCGGCCTTACAGGCGGCGGTGGCGAGTGCAAGAAGAAGTCCTTCACTTTGCTTGTCATCGCCGTTTTTCAGATAATCGGCAATCTCAAGGAAAGCTTCGGACAATCCCTTGTTTTCGAAAATCGAAGGCGAGTACCGAATCGCTATGTCGCGAGCACCGATTCGGTCGAAGTCGAAGCCGAGTTCGATGAAGCGGTCCCGATTCGATTCGATGAAGTCAGCGTCGGACACAGAAAGGCTTAACAAATGCGGAGACAAAAGCGCCTGAGATGCAACCGGACGATTCGCGTTACTGATGTGCTCGGAGAGCAACTTCTCGTAAAGCACCTTCTCATGCGCGGCATGCTGATCTAAAAGGATCAGACTGTCCGGCGTTTCCAGCAGGATATATGTAGAGAAAACAATGCCGACATATCGTGCGTTGATAACTTCATCCATATCCCGATCCCGTGACTTTATCGAGTCGCCCGCGGTTTCCGATGCGGCGACCACCTGAGCGCCAATCGGTAATGGTGTACCGTAATAAGCAGGAGTATCTTCCTTCACCCACTCCGGAGACAGAGATTCCGTCACTCGAATTGTTGTTTGAATCGGTTCGGATGGATTCGAAACGGAAACTTCGGGTGAAGGAGAAAATGATTCGGATATGGATGAGGATTCTTTACTGTTATCGGGCTTCATCTCTTCGACTAAGGATTCGGACATCAAGGCGTCATGAACGGCGTGGTACACTGCGCGAAATACCTCGGAGTCGTTCCAGAATCGAACCTCTGCCTTTTGGGGGTGGACATTGACGTCAATCAATGCCGAAGGAACATAAATCATCAGGATCGCGAAAGCAAACTTTCCCTTCATCAGGAGGGTCTTATACGCTTCGTCCAAAGCGGCGGATATAATCTTCGAACGAATGATCCTGTCATTAACGAATATCGTTTGTTCTCCCCTTCCCGCCCGGGCAAGACCCGGTTTTCCGGCAAAGCCTCGCACCTTAACTTGATTGTGTTCCGATTCGACCGGAATGCAGTTTGACGTCACATCTCCTCCGTAAATACTGTACAGAGCAGATTTCGGATCATTGTTCCCCGGTGTATGAAGGATCTCTTTATTGTTTTTGATTAATCGAAATGAAACATCGGGGCGAACCAAAGAGAAACGTTCGACAATAACCGTTATGTATTGAGCTTCCGTTTGGTCCTTTTTCAAAAACTTATATCGAGCCGGGAAATTATAGAACAAGTCCTTCACCTCTACCGTCGTTCCCCATACGCCCGTAGTTCTGGCCTGTCGAATGATCTTGCCCGCATCGGATTCAATGACGGATCCGTATTCCTCACCGACCGGGATCGTTTTCAGCGTGATTCTCGAAACTGAAGCGATGCTTGATAAAGCTTCTCCCCGAAAACCCATTGTGGATAAACTGTTTAGGTCTTCCAGAACATTCAGTTTGCTGGTGGCGTGACACGCAAACGCAGCGACGGCATCTTCATCGTCCATTCCACAACCGTTATCCGTCACTCGAATCAAGCGAATACCGCCATCTTGAATCTCGGTAGTAATCACCGAAGCTCCGGCGTCAAGAGCGTTCTCGATCAGTTCCTTGACTACGGAGGCCGGGCGTTCGACGACCTCTCCGGCGGCAATGCCGTTGGCTGTGATCTCATCGAGTTGCTTAATTCTTCCCATGCGATTTTTCATCCTTCCCGTTCGTTCCGGCATTATCTTTTCCGGCGCGGTCAATCAGAGCATAGAGCACATTCATCGATTCGAGCGGAGTCATTGTCGAGATGTCCAGAGAAAGCAATTCATCACGCAGCGGATCCTTGCGAATGAAATCTTTCCGGTCCGAATAAAGATCCATTTGTCCGGTCATCGGTTTTATAGAGCAAAGTTCATCCGCAACGAGTTCATTCGGCAGGTCCGGATCCGATCGGACGGCTCTGTCCATTACTCTGCTCTTTTCGAGGTGAAGCAGTACTCGTCTCGCTCGGGAAATAACATCTTCCGGAACCCCGGCCAAACGCGCCACTTCGATACCATAACTGTCGTCCGTACCGCCGTCTTCGATCTTGTGAAGAAATACTACGGTCCCGTCCTTCTCTTCCACCTCGACATGAGCATTGTAGATACCTTCGGTCGTATTTTCCATCGTGTTCAGTTCATGGTAGTGTGTCGCGAAAATCGTGCGCGCGAACATCACGGACTTATCGGCAATATATTCCAAAATCGACCAGGCAATCGACAAGCCGTCAAAAGTGCTGGTTCCCCTTCCGATTTCATCCATCAAAATCAGGCTTCGGTGCGTCGCGTTTCGGAGGATGGCGGCTGCCTCGTTCATTTCGATCATGAAGGTCGATTGACCGGATGAAATATCGTCCGATGAGCCGATCCGGGTGAATATCCGGTCAACGATACCGATCTTCGCGGATCGGGCCGGAACAAAACTGCCGATTTGAGATAGAAGCACGATTAAGGCAACTTGTCTCATATAGGTGGACTTGCCGGCCATGTTCGGACCCGTAAGTACCATAATCCGTCGGTCGTCGCCGTTCATGACGGTGTCGTTCGGAACGAACCCTCCTGCAGGGAGCATTTTTTCTACGACCGGATGCCGACCGGACTCGATCAGCAAATCCTGGGTATCGTCGACAATCGGTCGAGTGTATTGCTCACGTTGAGCGAGTTCCGCGAGCGCGGAAACGACATCGAGCAAAGCGATATAATCTGCCGTAGCGTATAGCCGCGGCGCTTGCTCCGCGATTTTGCGGCGTATCTCCGTAAACAGTTCGAATTCCAATGCAGTCAGCTTCTGTTGAGCACCGAGTATCGTGTCCTCCATGCTTTTCAATTCTTCGGTAACATATCGCTCTGCGTTTGCGAGCGTCTGCTTTCGGATGTAGTTTTCGGGAACGGATCCAAGATTACTTTTGGAAACTTCGATATAGTACCCGAAAACTCGGTTGTAACCGATTTTCAAATTCTTGATTCCGGTATTCTCGCGTTCTTTCGATTCAAGTTCGATCACAAAATCACGGCCGTGTTCAGATATCTCCCTCAAGCGGTCGATTTCCTCAGAGTATCCCGGTTTGATAATGCCTCCGTCCTTGAGCGAGATCGGAGCATCCTCGTGTACGGATGTTTCGATGAATTCCAGAACATCCGAGAGGTCGTCGAACTCAGCGGTTTTGTCTTCCCAGATCCCTTTGGAAAAGCGCTGAGCGGCAGAACGAACATAGGGAAGTTTTTGCAAAGTGTTTTTCAGATGGACGAGGTCCCGGGGATTCGCGGAAGCGAGAGAGATTTTCGAAACCACACGTTCCATATCGGATATCCCGGTCATTGATTCAATCAGTTCCTGACGATAGATGAAAGATTCGCACATCTCCTCCACCGAGTCCTGTCGCGAGACAATTTGATCGGTAACGATCAACGGCTCATCCAACCAACGACGCAAGAGGCGTGCACCCATGGAGGTAACCGTCCGATCGATTGCCCACAGAAGACTGCCGCGCTTGGATTTGGTCCGAATCGTTTGCGTAAGTTCCAGATTCGTCCGGGTCGGAATATCCAACTCCATCGTATCTTCGATTGAAAACACCCGGATTTTCGAAAAATGATTCACGGGAAAACGTTGCGTGTCGTCGATGTAACTCAGAAGCGCTCCGGAAGCGGAAAGTAAAAGATGTCGTTCATCTGATGTCTTTCTTTCCGCCATGCGATCGATCGGTAAACGAGATGCAAACTCTGATGAGAAATCGTT
>JAAYIQ010000198.1 GCA_012523365.1 Clostridiaceae bacterium | reverse complement strand
CAAGCGTAGAGCAGACCGGCTTTCTGTGATACAATAACCGATACATTCTATGTGATTTATGAGGTTTTTTCATGCTTTTTCAATTTGATTCCCGTCTTCCAATCGCGGCTCCGGAGATCCTCCTCCCCGAACCCGGAATCGATTTATATCGCTGGTCGGTCATCGCATGTGACCAGTTCACCTCCGAGCCGGAATACTGGGAAGAAACCGACCGTATCGTCGGCGACTTACCTTCGACGCTTCGTATGATCCTGCCGGAGGTTTTTCTCGAGACGCGGTCCGACCGTGAGATCGAAGCGAAAATCACCCGTGTCAACGCCTCGATTGATGATTATCTGGACCGGGGGCTGTTCCGGACCCTTCCGCCCGGCTTTATTCTTGTCGATCGCAAGACCGCGCACGCGCCTTCCCGAAAAGGGCTGATGCTCGCGCTCGATTTGGAGCGGTACGATTACACACCCGGAACCCGGGAACCGATTCGTTCGACCGAGGGTACGGTTCTTTCGCGAATCCCGCCTCGCGTCCGCATTCGTGAAAACGCGTCGATCGAGCTTCCGCACATCATGGTTCTGATCGACGATCCGGACCGTACGGTGATCGAGCCTGCTTTCGATGCCTTATCCGGGAATTCCCCGATATATGATACGAATCTGATGCTTGACGGAGGTCACCTGAAGGGCTTTCATTGTGAAGCCGACTCTCCCGTCGCCGAAGCGATTGTTCGCGCGCTGACAGCGCTTTTCGAGCGTTCCGGGGACGGCTTTCTCTTTGCGGTCGGCGACGGAAATCATTCCCTCGCGACGGCAAAAGCGCATTGGGAGAATATCCGCGACACGCTTTCCGATGAGGAGAAAGACCTGCATCCGGCGCGTTACGCGCTTGTGGAAGCGGTCAACATCCACGATAAGGGCCTTGATTTCGAGCCGATCCACAGAGTCGCCTTCGGGTTGTCGTTTGATATGTTCGTCGATTCGGCAAGCCGGTATTTTCGCGACTGCGGCTTTGAACTGATTTCCGCGGAGTCCGACAGCCGGCCGGACTCTCACACAGGATCCTCCGAATTTGTTGTGACGAACGGATATAAACACTTCCGCGTTACGCTGAAAAACCCGCCGCATCCGCTCCCGGTCGGCGCTCTCCAGTCCTATCTGGATGAAATTACCGGTCAAGATCCGGATCTTCACATCGATTACATCCACGGAGAAGCCTCCGTATTGAAATTGTCCGGAGCCGATTCGACCGGTTTCATCCTTCCCGACATATCAAAAGCCTCCTTTTTTCAGTCTCTTTCGGAATCGCACGTTTTCCCTCGCAAGACCTTTTCAATGGGACATGCCCGGGAGAAACGCTATTACATGGAGGCCAAGATAATCTCTGAACGGCGAAAGGAGGGTCAGTGATGCCCAATCGACCTTCCATTTGTATTATCGGCGCCGGTCTGACGGGGTTGGTGTGTGCCCGAAGTCTCGCTCAGCAAGGTTTTCGAGTACAGGTTGTTGAACAGCACTCAACGCCGGGCGGAATGCTTGCCTCCGTTCGGATCGGCCACGAGTATATCGAGCTGATTCCTCATCATTTGCGCAAGAGCGATCGCAACGTACTCTCTCTTCTGAAGGAACTCGGACTGCACGAGGACATCTCCTGGTATGACTCCTTTTGGTACGGACGTGCCGGGAGAAAGAAGCTGGGCTACCCGGAAAAAGGCTTTCATTCGCTGATCAGCGCCTTGTCGCAGGAGATCACCGACCATGGCGGGATCATCTACTACGGATACACGGTCATGGATATCGATCTCACCCTCGAAAGCAAGCGGCAATATCACGTTTCATGCGTTCTTTCGGACTGCACAACGATCGTTCTGGATTCCGATATCGTTCTTTTTACGGGATCTTGCCGAAATCTGGCGCACATTACCCACAACCTTGATCTGCCGACGGATTTTCGTGATCCGCTCATGGATATCACATACAAAGCGAATATGAGTCTGCTTCTGGTCATGAAAAGCCAATTTACCGGATGCTTCTCGCGTCCGCTCGGAGAGGATTTTCCGTTTCAGCGACTGATCCAGCACACCAATCTGGTCGGCGAACGCAGATACGGAGGACATATCCTCTATCTGTGCGGAGCCTTTCAAACCGCGCACCCAATGTGGACACAGTCCGACGCAGATGTGTTTAAGGCGTTTTTCAAGCATCTTCAGAAGCTCAATCCCGCGATCGTCCGAAGCGATATCAAGACGTGGCGCCTGACCCGCACGCGCTACGCGCTTCCGACCTCCGCGCCCGAAATGCCCTTTACCGAGCCGTTGCCCGGACTTTTCCTGTGCAGTCTCGCGATGATTCAGGACAGCACGGAATCGACGGAATACCGTATGGATCCGACAATCGCTCTGGCAAACGATACCGCGCGAATGATCGAAGACTCGGTTTCGGAGCGTTATCTTCAAGATACGGGGACCGTCATCGAGAGAATTTATTGACGCTCAATAAAGCATCCGGGAGGAACAATGGGAAAGCCGATTCAAACCAGCAAACCAAACAGAAATCTGTTGCCGATTATACTCGCCGCTTTTTTACCGGTCTACGTATATATTTTTTCTTACCTCTTCTTATCCAAGAACGGGATGACGGACGTACTGGCCTTTTATGTGTGGTGGCTGACATTCTTCTTGTTCGGTATTGCCGCTCTTCCTTTGACCTCCTTTATTTTTTCGGATTTTCGCGCGAGAGGCTACGGGTTCTCGAAAACCTTGGGAATCCTGCTCTCTTCGCTATTGATCTGGACTCTTGCCTATCTCAAAATCCTCCCGTTTACTCGGCTTTTCGTCCTGATCAGCCTCCTTCTGCTCGCGGCCGTTTCCTGGTCGGTTCCAAGGCTCCGGAAGGAAGCGGTCCTTAATCTGTCCCAACCCGACAACATGTTTCAGATGATCGGAAGCGAAGCGCTTTTCGCGTCCGTTCTCCTCATTCTTTGCTATATCAAGGGTATTTTCCCGGAGATCAACGGGGAAGAGAAGTTCATGGATTTCGCGTTTATGAACTCGATTTTGCGAACCGATTCCCTGCCCGCACCGGATCCGTGGTATGCAGGTGAAGGAATCAATTATTACTACTACGGCCAATACATATACGGATTCATCGCCAAACTCAACAACATCACACCGGGGATCGCATACACGCTTTCAATGTGCACAAGTATCGCGCTTCCCTTCTCAATGGCATGCACGCTCGGGACAATGATATTTGAAGGTGCTGTCCGAAAAGGGCTTCGGGCACCCGCGATCTTCCGTTACGGGGCCGGCATTCTCTCCGGGCTCGCCGTCTGTATCATGGGAAACTCTCACTCCTTTTTTTATGACGAGAAAAGTTTCGGCAACAGGTTCCTGCCTTTTTTCGCAAAGCTCGGAGCACAGGTCGGAGAAACAGATAATTTTTTCTATCCGAATTCAACACGTTACATCGGCCATAATCCGGACGTCAGACTGTTCGGCGAAAACGGCGAGTTGATTCGTTCCGGAGACTATACCATTCATGAATTCCCCTTCTATTCATACTTGATCGGAGACCTTCACGCACATGTCGTTTCGATGATGATCGTCCTTTTGATCATCGCGGTCCTTTTTGTCTTCGTCTTTCGCGGCACCCAAAGCCGGGGATCCGGCCTTACAGCCCGAACGCTGACTCAGTCCGACGCAAAACCGGAACGGATGAACAATATTCTATATGAATTGAAACGCCTTCTGGTCCCGGAAATGATCCTCGTCGCGGTTCTTCTCGGTCTTTGCACCATGTGCAACTACTGGGATTTTCTGATCTATTTTGTTTTTGCCTCGATGGCACTCCTCGTTTTTAACACGCTATTTTCCAAGAATTTCGTTATCGTACGAGCCGAAGGATCGAGTGTGCGCATCGACCGGACATTTGCCGGTCTTGCTTTGTTTGTTGTTCAGATCGGCGCGGTTCTGGGCGTCTACCTGAAGCTTTCTTCCATCCCGCTTACCCATGCCGCGGTTCAGATCATGGTGTTTTTCGCTTGTGCGATCATCGCTACATTGATTCCGACCGCCTTGACCCGTACCGGTATGGGAATGTCTTTCTTATTCTCGAGCGCGATGATCGTCTCTTTACCCTTCCAATTGAATTTCCAGATGATCTCCAATGCGATCGCGCTCGTTGATCAACGCACCGCTCCGTATCAATTCTTCATCGTCTGGTTTGTTCACATCCTGTTCTCTGTCGTTCTCATTGTTCTTGTGATCATAGGGGCGCGCGGCAAGGAACCCGGGAAGCGCAAGAGTCGGAAACTCTCCAAAGCACCTGTGAGCGAACTTTATCCCGGAAATAAGGTTGCCCGCTTTTTCGGAACGCGAAACCGTGTCGATATTTTCATGTGCGGTACGGCGGTCGTCGGAATTTTGATGCTTCTGGCCCCGGAGTTGATATACGTCCGGGATATTTACCAGGGAGATTACAACCGAACCAACACCATGTTCAAATTTGCCTTCGCGGCCTTTATTCAGCTTTCCGTCGTGATCGGCTACACTCTTTTTCGAGTCATGTCGCACCGCCGAAAAGAAGGCTACCGTTCGGTCCTGTGCATTCTTCTGTCGATCGGACTTGTGCTTCTTTTATTCGTTCCGGCGCATTACACGAAGTTGTCACTGCTCCAACGCTCCGGAGAAATAAGCAAAGAGCGCTACGAAGGTCTTGACGGAACTCTGAAGCTCCGCATTCGGAACAGCCCGCAACTCAATTCTTCATATGAGGGAAACCTTCTGTCCTACGCGCAAGCGATCGATTTTTTTAATAACAACGTCAAGGGAACACCCGTGATCTGTGAAGCGCACGGCTACAGCTACACGGATCATTGCGTCGTTTCGGCATACACGGGACTGCCGACGATTTTCGGGTGGTTGACTCACGAATGGTTGTGGCGTTTTCAAGGCGTCGTAGACAAGGAAACCGGAAGTTTGATTCAGGATCCCGACAAGCCCGACCTTTGGGAGGAAATCATCAACCCGCGCCATCTGGCGGTGGATACGATTTATACCTCCGAAAGCCCGGAGGTTATCCGACATTATCTTGATTTATACAATGTCGAGTATATTATCGTCGGGGAACTCGAACGGGTTCACTACGGTTACGTGAACGATACACTGATCCGTTCGCTCGGCGAGATTGTTTTCGAGACAAACGATCTCTATGTCATCCGGATATCTCGTTAGCGATCACGGACGAATGACCCTGTATCGAATTTTCTCTCATCCCGGACAACTGTAAACACTGGGTTCTCCATCAAGCATCCGTTTGTGAATAAAAAACGCCGGGGCAATCGTATTGCTCCGGCGCTCTTTCATTTACCTCTGTTTATCTTACGAAAAATCCAACTGCGTGAAACGAAGTACGCGAGGAATCTTCATAAATTCTTCGACGCTCGGCTCCGGAACCGGCTGATCGATCGCAATGAACGACTGCGCCTTTCCGGAACCCGGCTTACGGCCCCAGTGCATACTGCCGATATTGATGTCGAGTTCGCCGAGCATACTCGCGACCTTCCCGATGATGCCTGGGACATCCTCGTTTTGCATCGCGATCACGATCGGCGCGAGTTCAAAGTTCATTTGATATCCGAAAAATGAGACCAGCACTTCCGTACCGAGTCCGAATACAGTACCGCTGACGTTGAGCTCACGCCCGTCCTCAGTGAAAAAGGAAACACTGACAAGATTGTTGTACCGGTCGATATGGGTGGTCTTGCTCTCTACGACCTCAATACCACGCTCCTCCACCGCCTGACGAACATTCACAAAGCTGATGCGCTCCGGCGTCATCGACGACAGGAACCCCTTGAGTACCGAAAGCGTCAGAACTCCGGTCTCCTGGCCGGCCAACTCCCCGCAATAACACACCTGTATCTTCTTGACGGGAGCCTTCTCAGCCTGGAAGTAAATCCGGCCGAGCTTCTCGCAAAGCGATGCGTACGGCTTGAGAATCGCCATATTTCCGGAGCAACTCGGCATGTTGATCGCGGCGACCAATTCGCCTTCGAGCGCTTTGGCGACCAGTTCCGTTACAGCGGTTCCGACATTATGGTTGGCCTCATGAGACGACGCTCCGAGGTGTGGAGTGCAAACGAAATTCGGGAGTTCCAGAAGCGGGTGACTGAAATTCTGTTCGCCGGGAAGTTTATCGTAGGAGGGCTCCTTATCGAAAACATCGATACCCGCCGCCGCTACCTGACCGGACTTCAACGCCTCGGCCAGTGCTTCCTCGTTCACCAGACCGCCACGAGCGGCATTAACGATACGAACGCCCTTCTTGCACTTCTTGAGACCGTCGGCATCCAACATATTGTAGGTCTCTTTTGTCTTGGGTGTGTGAAAAGTGATCAGGTCCGATACGGTCAGAAGATCGTCCAGTGTTTGACACTTCTTCGCACCGACGCGCTCGAATTTCTCGGAAGTGATGTACGGGTCATAGGCGATGACGTCCATGCCTATTCCTTTAAGCTTTCTGGCGACGATTGATCCGATCCTTCCCAAACCGATAATACCGGCCGTTTTGCCTTCCAACTCGTTTCCGATCATCAACGCTCTCCTGAAGTCGTCTCTTCTCGAAGACTCGTTGGCGTAGCAGATATTTCTGAACACCGCGAAAGCCAAACCGACCGCAAGTTCTCCGGCCGCCATAATGTTTGCCTCGGGGGTATTGACCGCGATAATGCCCTTTTCGGTGCATGCTTTCACGTCGATATTATCGATACCATTTCCGGCCCTTCCGACCACCTTCATATTATTGGCATTCGCCAGCAATTCTTTATTGACCTTGGTTACGCTACGAACGATCAGTCCGTCATAAGGTTCGACGATTTTCTCGATTTCAGCCTGTGAAAGCCCCAGCCTCTCATCAACCTCGAATCCTCTGTCTTTCAGGTATTGAACTGAGTCCGTCGCGATTTTTTCCGTAATTAATATTTTCATATTGCCTCCTTCAGTTTTAACTTCGTTCACTTAGTCGGGGCGAGTTCGGCGATTACTTCGTCGAGGTTTCTGAGCATCTCGTTGATTTCGTCAAGAGTCATGTCCGCCATGTGGGCGATACGGAAGGTAATGTCCTTCAACGCACCGTAGCCGTTCGACAGTTGATAGCCTCTTTGCCCCATCGCCGCGTTGATTTTCGAAAATTCGATCCCGAGCGTATTCTTGATGCATGTAACGGTGACGGATAGATAATCCGGATTCGCGAAAAGCTCGCAATTCCTTCGCCCCCAATCCTGAACCCGGGATGATAGGGCGAGATGTCTTTGATATCTCGCCTCAATGCCCTCCTCTAAAATGCGTGTCAGTTGGTAATCCATGGCGTACATATGAGAAACGGAAGGAGTGGACGGATACTGGTACGGCTTCTCCTTCACGAATTTGTACAGTTCCACATAATCAAAATATAACCCGCGGTTACTGATGCCTCCCGCTTTTGCGATCGCGCGATCCGTAACCGACGCCGCTGCCATTCCGGGAGGAAGTCCCAAACACTTTTGCGTTGAGGTAATGCATACATCAATCCCCAGTTCATCCACGGGAATATCGTCGCCGCCCATTGAACTGACCGTGTCCACGCAGGAAATCACCTCCGGGAAGTCACGGAGGACCTCCATCAAAGCTTTCATCGGATTACGCACACCGGTTGAGGTCTCATTCTGAGTAATCGTTACCAGATCGTACAGCCCGGTCTGAAGCGCTTCCCGAAGCATCTCCGGGGTTGTGGGTTGTCCCCATTCCGATCGAATGAGGTCCGCCGGAACGCCGTTTGCGGTGCACATTTTATACCAACGGTCCCCGAATGCTCCGATCGAGAAAACCGCCGCTCTTTTTTGAGTGAAGCAACGGACCGCTCCTTCCATCAATCCGCTTCCGGAAGAAGTGGACAGGAGGATCGTGTTATCGGTACGCATAACGCGGCTCAATTTCTCGGAAACGCTCTTCTGAAGTTCCGTTGCGCTCTTAGACCGGTGCCCGATCATCGGGCCGGACATTTTCTCAAGCACCTCCGGCAGAACATCGACCGGGCCGGGAATAAAGAGTCTCTTGTGCATATCTTTCACCTCTGGATATCTTTGGTAATATCCTTTCGATTGTATACGGAAAATGTGCAATTTTCCAGTATCAAAGTTTCATTTCGCCGAAAACGGAAAAAAAAAGAGGGCCCCGCACCATGTCGGCATTATCACCGACCGCCCGAAGGCACTGCGGGACCCCCCAATAAGGATTAAGCAGTTCAGCTCCCGGATTCAAGCATGGCAGCCGGAGGAAGCAGTATCTGATCTCCAGCCGCCGGTTTATAATCGGCCGGCAGGTTGTTGTAACTGATAATTGTCGCGATTCTCGCGTCACTTTCCTTGTCGATCTTGATCCCGTACACGTAGTAGAACAGATCCCACCAGGTGCGATACCCAGTCGATATCGAGAACTCGAATACACCGATCGGTTCTTTCCCCGGCGTTGTCGGAGTCGTCTCTCCGGTAATGGGCGGATCTGTCGTGGGCGGCGCCGTCGGCGCAAGAGTGGTCGTTGTCGCTTGGGTCGTCTCCTTGTTATTTCCGGATGAACCGCATTGTGTTACGCCGTAAATGATCAAAAAGATCAAAAGAAGTGCGCAAACACCGACCAATATGTAAATGATCATATTATTCTTTCGGAACTTCTGATCCGGGTCACCGTAGTCAAATCCGCGTTCCCGATCAAACGGATCGCCGGAGCGTGGTCTTCCGCCCGGACCCTGCGGTCTCTTGGGCGGTCCGCCGGCTCCTCCCTGGCGCGGAGGACTCCTGCGCGGAGGTTGTGCGCCAGTAGGCGGCGGTGCCGGAGGCATTCCGAACGAAAAATCCTGATCAGCAGACATCTTCGGTCTCGGAGGATAATCACTGCGAACGTCGTCATCTTCGTCGTTGATATCGAAAGATCCCCGTGCATAAGAATCCGCCCGCTCATAAGCCGATTCTGCGGGAGCGTCGTCGAAATATGTCGGCGGCTGATAGGAAGGAGCGTCATACAAAGGAATTTCCGGAATCTCTCCGCTGATGGTTCCGATCGGCTCGGGCGGCTGAGCGGAATCAAACGGGATATAGTAACCATCCATGCGACCCGCCGTTTCCGGAACACCGTAGAATTCGTCGTCCTCTTGAGGAATCTGATCCTCCGAGAAATCGATATATTCCCCTTCATCGCCTGCATATTCCGGGTTCACGTCTTCCTCTTCGGGCACCTCGTCGCCAAAAAGCAGCGGCGCAGATTCCTCATCCTCGTCGTCCGGGATGTATTGGGGAGTGTCTTTGCCTTCGAAATCAAAGTTACCCATGTCGCTCTCCGTTTCTCTATCCGCGTCGTCCGCGAATGCTACTTCCTTCGAGGCGGTCACGATTGCGTCGGATGCGTCGGATGCGTCTGGAATGACGATTTCATCACGTTCATCGCTTTCATCCGCGAAAGCCTTCATAACCTCGAGGTCTTCCTCCGGTTCCTTGCCAATATTTTGAACATCTTCCTCTGTCTTTTTGATTTCTTCCTTGGTCGCCGCAGTCGGCTCAGCCTCAGACCGTGCTTTCTCTTCCGCCGCTTCCGTCTTTGACCGGACATTATCCGCAACCGACTCCTTAATGTCCGCCTCTTTTGCGGATTCTTCCGCGTCCCCTTCCTTGGCCTCATCAACGGAAGATTTCACGGAGTCCGAACCTTCTTCCGTGGTCTTGATAAATCCACCCTCGTCTACTTCCGGCTCCGTTATCTTGCCCGGCTCGCCGAAAGGTTTCATGCTCTCATCATTGATCCGGACCGGATCCTCGGGTCCGGGCGGGGTGACCGGCTTCTCAGCCAAGGGCTCCGCAAGCGGATCAGAGGGCTCGTTGCCGAAAAACAGAGGCTCGACAGCCTCCGCAACCGTAACGGTCGCGGCAGTCGCGAGCGTTTCGGGCTCAACGATCGGCGCAGGAACGGCCGTCGGCTCTTCGTCTTCCGGAATGTAAGTTTCTACGTCTTTCTCGCGCTGGTTCTTCTTGCGTCCGAAACCGAACAAACCGCCCTTCTCGGGTGCGGAAACATTCTCAACGAATGAAATCATGAACTGGAGCGGAACGTTCGGCAGTTTCGCGGCCGCTTCCGTGATCACGTTGCCCGCCGCTTCACACTGATCCTCCGCATCATAAAGGATACGCAAGAGTTCATATTGACCCAAAGCATCATAAACCTCACGGTTGCAAAGAATGATGCAGTCGTCCACACGAAGTTGAGCAATATTGGAGCACAGTGCCGTCGCGGTCTTCGTCGCGCAGTAGTTATAGAAATGATCCACCTTCTGACGCTGAGTGTTGACCGGATCGATCTTGATGTCGGTTGCCGTCATCGGGAAAAGCGTATCATCGCGATAGAGGAAAGCCAGGCCTTTTCCCAGGGTAATCGCAAACGCCTCGGAATCCTTAACGATCACGCCGGCGAAAAAGGGTGAGCGAGCATGCTCGGCCTGGATCTTGAGGCGACCGGTCACCGAAACCGCAGTATTGACCATCTCGCCGATCTGATCGTCGAGTGTCTTACGTCCGCCTTTGACATCGTTATAGAGTTTCCGCAACGCGGGCTCGTACTGCGGCAAAGCATTCGGGTCCTGCCCTTGAACGGTCGCATGTGAAAAAACGGAATAGAAAAAACCGCGATCTTCCTTGTCCGTGGTGATGTCGGCCGAACGTGATTCGCGTTTGCCGGTCAGCCGGCCATCCATATAAAAAGCGTCCGTCAATTCGGTCGAAGGATAATATCTCGCGGTTACCGTGGTGGCTAAACGAGTCATTTTTGCCATGATTTATGCCTCCAGTGTGTAATTGATCGCATCAAAACATATAAAAACGACATACCTGTCCGAGTTTTCGAAATCGAATATATTATATCATACCGTCATTAGTACAAACCGTCTACATATAAAAAACCCGATGAAATGTAAACAATATTTACATTTATTTCGCTTGATTGTAATGATTTCTTACTGCAACAGCGCTCAATAGAGTCCATAATGGGAGTATTCGAAGGATATGACATGATCAAATCCGCCTCTCAACGCAAAGAAACGAGGCGACCGTAAAGGTGAATGAATGAAGGCCACGTATACACTTCTCCGTTGGGAGCTTCGGAGGATATTTTCGAATTGGCGGCAAACCGTTTCCGTTTTCATCGTTCCCGCCGTGGTGCTCTTGGTTGCATTATATATTTTTCCCGTTCTTCTCAACCTGCTTTCTTCCGGCTCGGTCGGCCGCGGAAAAATCATACTGGTTGATCCCGACCCCTCTTTTATCGAATTCTCAGAAAATCATCCCTCTTCCGCCCTGATCAACTACGACATTGTCGGAGGATCGGAGTTCAAGCGTCTTTTCGAGAGCGGAGATGCGGAAAACATCATGAGAAGAGGCGGAATTTTTGTCACTTTCTCGGCTTTCCCGTATGAAGGAAGCTCCGATAATCCCGGATTTTCGGATACCATCCGCGACTACTACGATCGGCTCGTCCGCGGGGATACCGAACGGGGAAGTACAGCCTTCATGTGTATCTATTACGACCGAATGAATTTGAGCTCGAATTCAAACTTCATCCAATTTGCCGAGGAAATCTATATGCCTTATCAGGATTTTGTTGTCCGGGAACTCGGCGGCGAATATTACGACTCCGGCGGCGGCGGAACATTTGACATAAATCGTGTCAATCCTTACACAACCCTGATGAGCCATCGGAGCCGGGCGAATCCCGCCTCGAGCAGGGTGATTCCGGGAATACTTATCCTTCTCGCATACTATTGTGTTTATTCCCTTTCCGCGGATACATTGGCGACCGAGAGACAGCGCGGTTTCCTCGCCAAGCTTGCCCTTACGCCGATCGGGACGCCCTCGCTACTTTTCGGGAAAGCGTCGGCCGTCATTTTGGTTGCCTCCGTTTCTTCAATCGTCACGCTTCTTGTGCTGATCGCTTCATCCTGGGTCAATTTCAACGATTCGGCGCTCTCGCTTCTGCCTTTCGGCCTGATGCTTTTCCCGAAGGAATTGCTGATCGTCGTGATCTCGCTTCTCAGTGTATCGGCGTTGATGACCGCATTTTGCTTTGCCGTTTCGATGACGATGCGCGATATGAAGGATGTGATGATCAATCTCCAGCTTCCTTTGGTTCTGTTCCTCGGGGAATTTTTCGCGCATTTGTTCCGATACACCGGAGTCTATCTCGCGGAGTATTTCATACCGGCACACAATGTTTTGGTATTGATACGGGATGTACTGAGCGGTGACTTCCGGCTGTATCGCTTCGCCGTCGTCATCGTGGTGAACTTCGCACTGACTCTTTTCATGTTCTTATATACGCTCAAAAATTTCTCTCCGATAACCGCAGGAATATCGGAAAAGGGAGGCGCCAATGATTGAAGTCGATCACGTCAGCAAACAATACAGGCACCAGATCATGGTCGTTAACGACGTTTCATTCAAGGTCGAAAAGAATCGCATTTTCGGGCTTCTCGGCCCGAACGGCGCCGGCAAAACCACCCTGATGCAGATGATTGCGACCCTCTTGAAGCCGACCAGCGGAAAAATTACCGTCTGCGGAATGGACTCGGTCGAAAAATCCCGGGAAATTCACGCGCAGATCGGGTTTCTGACGTCGGAGGTGAGGTTGGATCCGTTCTCGACGCCGAATAAACTTTTCGATTTTTTCGGGAAACTGTATCGGTTGACCCCGGCGCAAATCCGTGATCAAAAGGCAATGAGTTTCGATCGCTTTGACATCGGTCCTTTCGCGGACAAGAAAATTGCCGAACTCTCAACCGGCATGCGTCAAAAAATCTCAATCGCGATCAGCCTGATCCACAATCCTCCGGTCGTAATTTTCGACGAGCCGACCAACGGACTGGATATTCTGACCGCGTATCAGGTAACGGAATACCTGCGCGAACTCGGAAAAAGCGGACACGCGGTCTTGCTTTCCACACACATATTCTCGGTCGCGGAAAGCCTTTGTGACGAACTTGCCGTTATCGTGGACGGTCGGATCGTCGCCGATGGCGGGATCGCGGAAATCAACGCAAAAGCCGGCACAGACTCATTCGAAAAGGCATTTCTCGCGCTTTATGCCGCGCATCACAAGGAGTAAGAAATGCTCGCAAACATTTGGACCATCGCGAAGAAAACCCTCTCTAAAACCTCGCACCTGAAATCCAGGGTTTCTTGGTTCAGCGTCGCCGCGAGCGTGTTATTCACGATTTCGATTCTCCTTTTCATATCGAGTTTCATCAATACTCCCGACTCGGATGATTACTATGAAAACGTCGTTCCCGACCGGAGAACCATACTTTTCGTGAACGCCCCGGATTCGTTTATCGAATACACGGAAAAAGAAAGCGAATTCTACTTTCATCCCGTGAATGAGCAGGACGACATGACAAATTGGGAAGGGCAGTATATTCGGGCGGAATTGAACGCATATTACGATTTTATCGGCATTACCCGCCTGATGCGTGATAACAGGGCGTTTATGGCCATCGTTTTTCCAACCGATTTCGACGAACTTATTTTCTCTAAAAACGCCTCCTCGGAACGTCCTCAGATCCTCTCATATTTCCACACCGATCCGGCGTACTATAAGGATATCCACGATCTCGTGATCGATTACGTTTCGGAGAATTATGCGCTTTATCTGAACGGTCGTTTGGACATAGAATCAGACTCCGGTCCCGCTTTTCATGTGACATCCGAGGGAGATCGGGGGTTCGGAAGATCCGAACTCGATTTACGGACACAAGCCGGACAAATGATCGTTCCTTTGGTCATCTTTATCGCGGCACTGTTTGTGTCCATGGAGTCCGGGGTTTCGGCTATCGCCGGAGAAAAGGAGCAGGGAACCTTCGCGGCTTTGCTGTTAACGCCGGTTTCCCGCT
>JAAYIQ010000197.1 GCA_012523365.1 Clostridiaceae bacterium | reverse complement strand
TCAAGGAGGACGATATGCAACTATTGATCTCCATTGTCTGTCGGCGTAATCGTGACCGCCAGACAAAAATCACAAAAATGCAGCGATTATTATCTCACAGTTTGAATCACCGGAATGGCTGGACTAGATCCCGATTCCGGTCGCTTCGGAAGCGATGATCGATCGGCTCTCCGCTCAGGAAGCGATGACCGATCGACTCTCCGCTCAGGCTTACAAAATAATCATTCAGGGGAAACTGTCCATTTCAAAGAAAAAATCAACAAAAACACTCGACATATCGAATAAAAACCAAAATTCATATTAATTCATTCGATGTATCGAATGAAATAATGAAACGAAGCCGTTTATTAACAAGGAACGGAAAATTGGGAACCGGATGCTTTTCGAGTTCCGGAAGGATCTGCCCGAAAATCCCCGGCTCGCGCAGGTTTCTGTCCCGCCTCCGCCGCCGCGCCCTTTACAAGCCCGATTTTTCTTGTATAATGATTCCATATCGATAAAACGATGACGGAGACTGTACGCTTTTTTTTGAAAGTCTCAGCGAGCCGGGAGCGGTGGGAGCCCGGTACGAGTAAAGATCAGCCGAACATCACTCCCGAGTTTCGGACCGAATGAAGTAGGATCCGACGGTTTTCCCCCGTTACAGAGGAACGCATATGTTGGTATGTCGTACAGGTGGTATAGCGAAGGTAGACCTTTCGTCCTGTAGGGGACGGGAGGTTTTTTCTATTTTCCGTACCGGTGCGGCGAGGGAAGGTCCGCGAAGATGCGGGCGATCGTTACACGGAGGTTTTTATCATGAAAGTTCAGATCATGGACACGACACTGCGGGACGGAGAGCAGACGCCGGGCGTTGCTTTTACCGAGAACGAGAAGTTCAACATCGCGCGTATGCTCCTGGAGGAGGTCAAGGTCGACCGGATCGAGGTCACTTCGGCGCGGATCTCGGAGGGCGATGTCGGCGCCGCGAAAAAGATCACCGAGTGGGCCGCGCGCAAGGGGTTTACCGACCGGGTCGAGGCGCTGGCTTTCGTGGACGGCGGTAAATCCGTCGACTGGCTTTGCGACGCGGGGATCAAGAGGATGAATCTTCTTTGCAAGGGATCGCTGCGCCACGTGACGAAGCAATTGAAGAAAACGCCGGAGGAGCATTTTTCGGATATCGAAAAGGATGTCCGATACGCGGTTCGTAAAGGAATGACCGTCAATATCTATCTGGAGGACTGGTCGAACGGCATGAAGGATTCACCGGAATATGTGAAAGACTTTATGGATTTTTGCGTGAAATTACCGGTCGAGCGATTCCTGCTTCCCGACACGCTCGGCATCCTGACACCGTCAAAAACCTATGAATTCATGCGCCGTATGGTTACCGGCTGGCCGGTGCCGTTTGAGTTTCATGCGCATAATGATTACGATCTGGCGGTCGCCAATTCACTGGAGGCGGTCCGCGGCGGAGCCTGCGGTGTGCATACGACGGTGAACGGCCTCGGGGAGCGGACCGGTAACGCGGCGCTTTCGTCGGTCGTCAGTGTGCTCAAGGACCACCTGACCGGGGAAGAGGCGGTCGAGATGGCGGTCAACGAGGAAGCCCTCAGCAAGATCAGCAAGATCGTCGAGGCTTTTTCGGGCATAAGGATCCCGGGCAACAAGCCGATCATCGGCGAGAACGTGTTCACGCAGACCTGCGGTGTTCACGCGGACGGCGACATCAAGGATAACCTTTATTGCAACCGGCTCGCGCCCGAACGCTTCGGGCGGTTTCGGAAATATGCGCTCGGCAAGAGCTCCGGCAAGGCGAGCGTTGCCAAGAATCTGGAGGAACTCGGCATCGAGCTCGATAAGGAATCGCTCGCGAAAGTGACCGCGCGGATCGTCGAGCTCGGCGATAGAAAGGAGAACGTGACGACGGACGAACTGCCGTACATCATCTCCGATGTCCTCGGCAGTAAGGAAGAAGAGTATCACATCAAGGTCAAGAATTATTACCTGTGCCATGCCAGAGACCTGTCGCCGGTCGCGACGGTTTGCCTCAACATCGACGGGGAACTGCACGAGGCGACTTCGCCGGGCGACGGTCAGTACGACGCATTCATGAAGGCGATCCGGAAGATCTATAATGAGATCGGAAAAGAGCTTCCGGAGCTTGTTGACTACATCGTCACGATCCCGCCGGGCGGCAAGACCAGCGCGTTGGTCGAGACGGTGATCACGTGGCGGAACGGAAAGGAATTCAAGACCAGAGGGCTCGACTCCGACCAGACCGCGTCCGCGATCAAGGCGACCGCCAAGATGCTTAACGTTATCGACCGGAAGAGCCGGTTGGGCGAAAAGAGCGAGGGATAATCCGGGGTTGTGAGAGCCGCGATTGCCTCCGCCAAGCTGTATTTTGAAGATTTTCGAGGGTAGGAAGACAGATACTACGTACGAAAGCGCGGAAAATGGGTCGTTTCGTATGTAGGCGCAGCTGGTTCAGGCGCGAAAACACAGCTTGAAACGCCCGAACTGACCCGACCAGACTACCGAAGGGCGTTCCCAAGTGTTCTTTGATACTCCGTTATTCCGGAGAGAATTCCTTCTTTTCGAGCACTTCAAAATGCTCACTCCGAAGGCGACTTCGCCTTTTCGAGCTTTCGATAGCAAGCGTCGCAGTAGCCCAAGAGTTCCAGGCGATGGCCGGTGACGTGAAATCCGTCTTCGGTGATATCGGTCGCGGCGCGCTCGTACGCGCAGTCCGAGACCGAACGAACGGCGTGGCAGGCGATGCAGACCGAAAGGTGCGTGTTCCGGTGCGTGTTAAGCCCGTAGAGGGTGGCGGTCCCGTCCGGCGACGTCGTGCGGATGACGGTTTGGCACTCGGCGAAGGCTTCGAGATTGCGATACACGGAGGAAAGGCTGACGTCCGAGTGCTTTTCGAGAAGTCGCTCGAAAAGCAGTGCCGCGGAGACCGGGCGCGTCTGATCCTTGAGCGTATCCCATACCGCGAGGCGTGCGCGGGTCCTTTTGAGGCCCTTCGGCCATTCC
>JAAYIQ010000030.1 GCA_012523365.1 Clostridiaceae bacterium | reverse complement strand
GGTACGCCGAACTGGAGTCAGCGTCCCGACTTGGCCGCGGACGATCCGATCGACGCAGAAAACATCATGTATTCTCTCCACTTCTATTCCGGAACCCACATGTCTTCCGAGGATACGACGGATCGCGGAAATGTTATGTCCAACGGACGGTATGCGCTGGAGAACGGCGTTGCGATTTTCGCGACGGAGTGGGGAACCAGCGAAGCCAACGGAACCGGAGGCCCGTATCTGGATAAGGCGGATCAATGGCTCGACTTTCTGAATTCCAACAATGTCAGTTGGTGCAACTGGTCTCTGACCAACAAGAACGAGACGTCCGGCGCATTTACACCTTATATTATGGGCGTCTCCGAAGCGACCGTATTGGATCCCGGTGACGATCGGATCTGGACCGCCGAAGAGATGAGCGTAACGGGCGAATATGTCCGCGCACGGATCAAGGGGATCAAATATGAGCCGATCGACCGTAAGCTCGAAGGCGCGTTCGAAGAGGTGCTGTGGACTTTTGACGACGGAACGACACAGGGCTTTGAACTCAACCGCGACAGCCCCGTGAAGAGCGTGACACTGGAGAATCGTAAAAATGTTCTGTGGCTGACCGGGATGAAAAGCAGCAACGACACGTCGGATACCGAGTTCTGGAACAATGTCCGTATCTCATCGGAAGGCTACAGCCCTGATTTTGACATATTCGGCGGCGACACGGTGAAGATGGACATTTATGTTGAGGAGCCGACCACGATATCGATTTCGTCTGTACCTCAATCGGATTCACACGGTTGGACCAACCCAAAGAACGCGCTTCGTATTCTCCCGCGCGAATTCACCGACCAAGGTAACGGACTCTATATGGCAAAGGCTGTATTGATGATCGGCCAAGCGACGAATATCCAAGAGATCGCATCCGATGCGGACGGCAGTGTTCTTACCAATATCGTGCTTTTTGTCGGAAGTGAAAACGGCGGCGATGTCGGGATCGACAATATCACTTTCTCCGGGTCCGGTGCGTCGGGATTGCCGCCTCTGGAACATCAGATCAAGGGAGATCCCAAGTTGCCTTCCGATTTTGATGATTTTACACGTCAGGGATGGGATTGGAATACCGATTCCGGAACTAAGGTTTCAATTAAGGTTGAGGCCGCAAACCGTTCTTTGGCGCTTTGTTATGAATTCGCTTATCCGGAGATCAAACCGACCGATAACTGGGCATCCGCCCCCAGATTGGATTTGTGGATCGAACCTCTGACACGAAATAATTATGATTATGTTGTTTTTGATCTGTATTTGAAACCGACAAAGGCGACGACCGGTGAGATGGCGATCAGTTGTGCTTTCCAACCTCCCGAGATCGGCTATTGGGTGCAGATTCCAGAGTCATACAATATCGATTTCACGAAGCTTTCCGAGGCGGAACTGACCGAAGACGGATTGTATCATTTCTTAGTAACGCTTGATTTCGCGGCCATCGAAAGTATAACTGAGGATACTCCTTTGCGTAATATGATCTTGATATTCGGTGATATCGAAAGCGACTTCGCCGGCAAGGTTTATATGGACAACGTTCAGTTCCTTACGCAAGAAGAATTGGATGCGCTTTCGGCTCCGGAAGTGTCGGCTACCCCGGCTCCGACCGAACAGCCGACGCCGTCCCCGGAAACAGAAGTGACCCCATCCACTCCCTCCAAGGATAACAGCTTAATCGAGGCGGCCGTTCTGATTGTGGCCGGAGTACTGTTGATGGCCGCCGGTATCGTTTATGCGCTACGGAAAAAGAAAAACGCACCGAAGTCGACCGGAGAGGTCGAAGGCGAGAACATCGAAAGTGCGGAGGACGAAAGAGATTTAGCGAGTGAAGAGGGCGAAATACAGAAACAGCCGGACCAAACGGAGAAAAAATCTGAGGATTGATCCCCGCCGGTTTTCGGTGATCTGATACAAAAGGAAAGGCCGAAGGTTCAATTCCTTCGGCCTTTTGATATTAATGATCCGGATACTAAACTTTCGTTGCGGCGGTGAGTTTGCTCATCCATAACTTAGCCTGATCCGGTTGAGTTGCGAATAATTCACGCACTAAGGGAATCAATTCATATTTGGTAATTGCGTTCAAATTTTTATCGTTCAATTCGAGTTTCCCGCAAAAATAGCCATGACCGATCAGTTGTGTTTCCCCTTCCGTTGCGCCCGCAAGCAGAGCCTTATTAATATCGGAAACGATCCTGACGATTTTATCCAGTTTGGGATTGGCGTGCTTCTTCACGTATTGAGCGAAAGGCTTCTTATCATAGGCGGGCATCAGATCATAGAAAGCAAAACGTCTTCGTACCGAATAGTCGAAGCCGTTTGAATCTGCGGCACCGTTCATGGTAGCGATGATGTGCACGTTCTCCGGAATGCTGAACTGCTCGTCACGGTACAGAAGGCGGATGCTCTTGCCGCGATCATCCCGACCGATCAGCATGAGCAGATCTCCGAAAATATTACCGATATCGCCGCGGCAGATATCGTCGATGATGAAAAAATGCTCCTTGTCGTCAGGTTCCGCTTCCTTGCAAAAATCATAAAATACGCCTGTCGTGAGAATTTGCTTCCCGCCCGATGAGCTCTGGCTCATGACGAAATTGTCATAAGTGTAGCCGGAGTGGAATTGAATGCCCTTAACACGCTCACAATCGCGCCCGCCGATGATGGAGTACGCAAGACGCTCGGCCAGAAAAGTCTTGCCGACGCCCGGCACACCGGTAATAATGACGTTTTTCCGGGTGAGCAGGAGATATTTAAGTTCTTCGTATTCATCCTCTTCCATAAACACTTCGGACAGGAAGTCCTGTTTCGAATAGGGAACGACGGCGTCCGTATCGAAGTCGTCGCTGAAATTCGCGTCGGAAGAACCGGAAATCAAATCCTCCAAATCGCGACAGTATCCGATCAGATTGGTTATATCCACTAAAGTTCGACGCGCTACGATGGAATCCGTCAACCATTCTCCGCGGTTGGTCCAGGCGACATCACGGACATTCTTATGCTCTTTCCGTGACCAATCAAACGCATAATCGGACTTAACGATACCTCTTCCGAGAATTTTCCGGGAATCGGATCCGAAGTAAATGATATCTCCGACTTTAATCTCCCGGCAAAATTGCCATGCGGCATTACCGAGGTATTTATAGTTCCTGCCACTTCCGTAGGTAGCCTGCATCCCCTTCTTTATTGCGTCCTTGCTCGAAAACTGTTTCAAATCCCCGAGCGAGTCAAACCCGAGCGCCATATAACCATGCGAATAAAAGTCATCCCAAACCCTGGCTGCTTCCGACGGCGTGAAAATCCAACAACGACGGCCGTGTGTTTCCGTGATCGGCTCCTCGTCTTCCGGGCGGCTCTCGTTCAGATCTTCCGTGATGATCTCTTCCCCTTGATCTGCCGGCCGGGTGGCGGCGATGGTCTTTGATGCGGAGGGGGAAGGTTTCCCGGCGCTTGCGGGGGGCTGTGCGGTCACAGGCTGAGTCGATGTCTTCGCGGGAGAAGCGGTGCTTTGAGGAGGCTCCGAAGCCCTTGCCGTTGCCGCGGCTGAGGCGGCCGCTTTACTGTAACTGCTCTTAACGATTTCCTCGATCGCTTCTTCCTGTTCCGGAGTAACTTTGTAGTAGGAGACTCCGGGAAAGTTCAATACTTCCAAGGTCTTGGCGCGATCGTCAGCCAAGAGCAAATTTCTGCTGACCAGGGGATTTGTGTATTTCTTATCCAGACGGATCTCGAGACCGATGAACCCGTTTAACCGAAGATATGCTCCGATCGCGAAAGGATCGTTACGCAAGGGCTCTCTGTCTTCGGGTGAACCCATGATTGTGCCGGAAGCGGCGATGCCTCCGTCCACACCCGGTAACCATAGGAATACCCTGTCATTCCGCTTGATCATCGAATCCTTACGATCAAGCTTCCACGGAATGACGGCCAGTTCCTGAATAGCGGATACAATATCATAAATTCTCGGATTTCCGGAGAAAAGCCAGCAGGTCGGTTGAGAAATCTCACTCAAAAACTGATGATAATATTCCATAGCCTCCGCGAAGGCGCCCTTACTGCTCTTATTGACCAGATCGAAGTTCTTGGCGTTCAGAATCGTATCAATGGCTTCTTCAAATTCTTTGGGTGTGGAATAGAAAAATAAATCCGTATGTTTGAATTTCCCGCTGATCAGCATAGCGGATGAGAACTTAAGAGCGTTTACATACTCGTCGACACGCTCCGGAGAGATCGGTTTCCCGTTATCTCTGTCCGGTGCACTGATCCAGGTCTTAAAGGAACTCCGATGATAAACCTCGCCCATTTTTGCCTCCCCGAGTGATTCTGCGCGCCCAAAACGCACACTCCATAAACGCCATACAGAATAGGGTACAACAAATTAAGTTTTCTTGCCATATTATAATGTCATATGGAGGTAAATATTTATAGACTTTTAACATATTTTCGAAAAGATCCCAAACAAAGGATTTTGTCCGAGTAATTGACCGATGCTTTTATGGCGCGAAAATGTATAATACTTAGGAGATGAAAAAGAAATCAATTCATGGAGGACGAATCGGTGACCGACTTTTTTAAGAGCCTTTATCGGTACTCCCGAAAGGATTTCATACAAAATCTGCTGTTTATGATTATATCCGGTATCACCGGAGGAGTCGGAATCTTGATGTTGATCCCGCTCCTGTCGCTGATCGGGATCCTTGACGGGGGAAACGCATCGATCGAATGGGTGCGCCGGCAGGCCGGTTTTCTGGAGGTTTTGCCCGAAGCGGCGAAGTTGCCGGTGATTCTCTGCGCTTATGTGATCCTCATTGTCGCCCAGTCATTCTTTTCGAGAAGGATGTTGCTTCTGAATACGCGGATCATTCAGGGTTATGTTGAATATCTCCGTGTTCGTTTATTCGAAAAAACGGTGAATGTCGAATGGTCCGTTATGATATCAAAGAATAAATCGGACATCAGCAATATGTTTGCGGTTGAAATCAATCGGATATCGTCCGGAGGAGTATTGTTTCTTCGATTGATATCGGATGCGATCGTTTTTTCGGTTCACCTCGCGATCGCGTTCTTCATATCTCCGCCGCTTACTGTTTTCGTAATGATTTGCGGAGTGGTGTTGGCTTTTCTGATGCGATCGACACTTCGGGATTCTAAGTCCGTCGGCTCGAAAATTCATGAAACGAACAAGCGACTGCTTTTTGAAATTACCGAACAACTGAACGGTGTCAAAGAGGTGAAGAGCTACGGGATCGAGGACCGGCAGGCGAGTAAGTTCAACGAAATATGCTCAAAGATCAAGGAAAATCTGATTCGTCATACGAGGCTTCAGGCCAGACCTCAGCTCCTTTACAGCATTGCGGCGGCGGTGATCGTCAGCCTTGTTTTCTATTTGATGGCCACTTTTTTTGGCATCGAACCGGCATCAATGATTATCATTTTGTATGTTTTTTCGAGAACCTGGCCGATTTTCACAAAGACGCAGTCGAATCTGCAGAGTATAATGGTCGCAATTCCGTCTTTTGAGTCATATGGTCGGTTGATCGATGATTTTTCGAGACGGGAAGAAGAGCCGAGAGGCGTTGTCACGGCAGGAGAGGATACAGCCGCGGAAGAGATCCGGCTTCGACGGCAAATTCGTTTCGACCGTGTGTGCTTTTCTTATCGAACGGAGGAAGATTCGTTTCATCTGAAGGATGTTTCCTTCGAAATTCCCGTTAACCGGACCACTGTCCTCGTCGGGCGATCCGGTGCGGGGAAAAGCACGATCGTTGATCTTCTGTTGATGTTCCTGAAACCTCAGGGCGGACGTATACTCGCGGACGACATCGAGTTGACTCCTGTTTTAGAGAAGCAATGGAGAAGACGCATCTCCTATGTCCCGCAAGATGCTTATCTCCTGAACGGAACGATCCGTGATAACCTGCTTCATTTTAATCCGTCCGCTTCGGACCCGGAGATCAGAGAGGCTCTGGAGACGGCGGCCGCTATGGATTTTATCAACAAATTACCTGAAAGTCTGAACACGCACATCGGCGACAGGGGAATCCGGTTGTCGGGGGGAGAGAAACAGAGAATTGTGCTTGCGAGAGCGCTGTTGCGTCATCCGGATATTTTGGTCCTGGATGAGGCAACCAGTTCTTTGGACAGCCACAATGAATTTTTTATTCGACAGGCGATTGCGAACCTTCGCGGTAAGATGACGATCGTGATCATCGCGCACAGACTGACCACCGTTCGCAACGCAGACCATGTTTTGGTCATCGACGACGGTCAGGTTGTGGAATCCGGTTCGTATGACGAGCTTTCGTCCAGAGAGGGCGGGCGCTTTTACGAAATGATTGAATTTGCAAAATGACAGCAGGCGGTACGAGAGATGAAGACCATGAACAAAGACCCGAAGATTGACCGGACTCCTCCGGAGTTTCGTTTGATGCTTCTTTGTTCCGGAAAAAGTATGAGCGAAGCTCAGATCGCGGAGGTTCAGGCGATTTTATCCGAAGGTGTGGATTGGAAAGTGTTCATGACCCTTCTGGACAAACACCGCATGATCCCTGTTGTGTTCGATAATCTGAAAGTGTTTTTCAAGGATGAGACAGAAACACCCGGGCTGAGAAGGCTGGGCTTTTTTCGCAAACAGTGCATGGCACGTTCGATGAGGATCGCATCAGCGTGGGTTTCGATCAATGCCGCAATGAATGAGGCGGACGTTCGGGTAATACATCTGAAGGGGCCGGCGTTGTCTCTGCGGATTTACGGAGACATTGATTCGAGAATCTCCAAGGATTTGGATTTGCTGGTTGATACAGTCGATATCGAGCGGGCGGATCGCGTACTGAAGGATGTCGGATACACCCGGCAGATACCCGCTTCGGACATGACACCCAGACAGAAAGAACTATGGTTTAAGAACAACCATCACTACTCCTATTTGGGGCCGAACGCCATGAATATCGAGCTCCATTTTCGGCTTTCGCTGTTTCTTTACGAGATATCCTTCGATGAACTTTGGGCGAAGAGAAGAACCGATCGATACGGCGGAATGGAGTACGCGTATCTGTCACCGGAGGAGGAACTGCTTTTCTGCGCATATCACGGAGCAAAGCACGGATGGAGCCGGATGCGGTGGCTTCTGGATGTTAACGAATTGATTCGGATCGGAGCCGCCGATCCCGGTCGCCTCGCAGAGTTGGCCGGAGAACGACGGCTGACCCGCGTTCTCTCACAGGCATTCATCTTGTGCGAAAGGTTCTACCGGACTGAAATTTCCGCGGATCTGCTTGCGGCGGGCGGTAAGGCCGGGTCAGGGCGACGCCTGGCGGAGATGGCCATTCCGATGATTATGGCTCCGGAGGATGGGATCGGGACGTTGATGGATCGTTTGGTGTTCGGAACCTGGGAGAAATCGATCCGAAAAGCACGCGGGCTGGACCGCGATGATCCCCGGTAACGGGCGAAGGAGAAATATGGAGAGAAATGAGCGCGGACCGATCTTTCCGAGACAGGGAGAAGTCACATGCGAGGATCGCTTTACCGTTCTCGGACAGAAAGGTGTCGTTATTTGGTTGACCGGACTTTCGGGATCCGGAAAGTCGACGATTGCCGAAGCGGTCGAAAAGCACCTGAATACCGCGTCCAAGGCGGCCTTCCGACTGGACGGGGATGACCTTCGTTCGGGGATTAATTCCGACCTTGGTTTTTCGAAGTCGGATCGTACGGAAAACATCCGGAGGGCTGCTCATATCGCATCACTTTTTCGGGACGCCGGCATTATCGTCCTTTGCTCCTTCATTTCTCCGATGCGAGAAATGCGCGATATGGCGCGTTCGATCATCGGATCTGAGCATTTCATAGAGGTGTATGTTAAGGCCGGACGGGAAGTATGCGCGAAAAGAGATCCCAAGGGCTTATATCGGGCGAATACAGCAGGACTTTCCGGCGTATCCTCTCCGTTTGAAGAACCGGAATCACCCGACATCGTATTGGATACCGAGATCCTGACGATAAACGATTGTGTCGAACGGATCATCGCGAAGTTAAATCAATAACTTTTTCTTAACGAGGCTTCTCCCGATTTGTCCGCGGAAGATCACCGTAGTTGTTAAGAAATCAAAGCGTGAAATCATGCTATAATTATAGCCTGATTTATTCTCGTCAGATTCCGGTGCCTTATCGGAAGGGAGCCAAACGAATGATGATCGAAAAGAATCAGCGAAGATTTACATTCGGAGAAGTGTACGGGATTTTGAGAGATGGTATGCGGACGGCACCCCGTCTCAGCAGAGCGCGCAGCCGACATCTGATTGATAAGCCTTTTATGGAGCGGATCATGATGGCGGTAACCGAGGTTAACGGATGTGCCGTATGCTCCTATGCTCACGCGAATATGGCACTTCGCGCCGGTATGAGCGAAACGGAAATTCGGAATATGTCGGACGGACGGTTTGATGACACTCCGGATGAGCAGATGACGGCGATTCTCTTCGCTCAGCATTATGCGGACAGCAGGGCTCTTCCGGACCGGGATTTATGGCAAAAACTGATCGATCGGTACGGACAGACCCTTGCGGAGGGTATCTTGGGGGCGATACGGATCATCATGATGGGGAATGCGATCGGAATTCCCTGGGGATCTCTGATCGGGCGTTTTCGCGGGAAGACGGATTCCCGAAGCAGTCTGCCTTATGAGATCGGCATTCTTTTGGGAAGTGTGTTACTTATTCCGCCGGCTGCAATTCACGCGGTGGTTCTGACCATAATCCGCGGACCGTTGATCTGTACAAAGCGGAGTAATCATTAACAAGCGGAGAGTTGAGCATGTCGACGATTAAATTTCGAAGAATATTGTTAGCCGGGCTGAGTTTTGTGATCTTGATGTCTGCCTGCGCAACTAATGTGAGAGAAACAAAAGGGACGACACAGATGGATGTCGCGGTAACGGAAGAAACGGAAGATTCGACTGTCACCGCGTCGGAAACGATAGAGCAAACGGGATTCAAGCCCGAGAAGAGTTACACGGAAACGGTCTTCGGCGATACCTTAGCCGAACCTTTCAAGTTCGGTACCTGGGGCGACGCCGAGTTTTCCGCGGATACGGCCGATCCGGTGAAAGGCGGTTCGCGTTCGATTTTTGTTCGGCTCGGTTCCTGGCAGGCTTTTGAGTTTTTTCGAAGAAGCGAGAATTGGGAAGAGATTTATTATATGTACCCGAACCGATACCGTTCGATCACTTTTGCTTTTAATCCGGGAGAATCCGTCGAGGATGATCGAGACCTTGTGTTTTCGCTTGATAAGGATGTTTCGGTTCCGCTTTTCGACCTCATTGACGGAGAACCCGCGCCGGACACATGGTACGAGCTTACCGTTATGCTTTTAAAGGTGAATCCGGAAGAGGAACCGATGTCACGGCTGGTTTTTTTCAACAATTCGGAAGGCTCAGCCGAGTTTTATATCGATGAAGTACGTCTGAATTGCCGGGATGATTTCACATCGCCGGTTTTATCGAGAGTCTCGGTCGAGGTTGGATCTGCCGGCACTTTTGCCACCATTCGTTTCTCGACCAGTGAAAGGACGAAGGCGGAGCTTTTCTACGGTATCGGCGAATCGAGCGAAAAAGTGATGTCAGACGGGTATCTCACGGAACACGAGCTGATCGTTAATCATCTGGTTTCCGGAGAGAAGTACCGGTACGACATTGTCGTAACCGATTACCCGGGGGGTGGGGATATGCCCGGAAACGAGACGACGACTTCAGGGACGTTTGTCGCCGTTCCGAATTACGGAATGTCCTCATTTGTTGCATTTACGGTGGACACAACAGTGGTGAACGGGGAGATATCGCCGTATATTTACGGGCGGAATTTCTTTGATCCGGAGAGCTTTGAATCGAATCGATACACGCTCGGGCGTTTGGGTGGAAATCGATGGACCGCATATAACTGGGAGAACAATGCGTCCAATGCGGGGGGCGATTGGTATTTTCATAACGACGCATATCTTTCTGCGTCCGATGATCCCGCGGCGGCAGTGACCGAGCGGGTATCGGCGATTTTCAAGAACGGAGCAGCGGCGCTGGTAACCGTTCCGATTCAAGGGTATGTCGCAAAGGACAAGAACGGGACCGATGTGCGCGAAACCGAAAATTATTTGGACGAGCGATTCCTCGAGAACCTCGCTTTTCATCCCGGCGGGCCGGATACCGTTCCGGATCGAAAAGACAAATTTGTCTTCCAGAATGAATTTGTCCGCTTTCTCGAGCGGGCGTTCCCGACCGAGGAGGGCACAGACAGAAGACTATTCTATTGCCTGGACAACGAGCCTGCGTTATGGGCGTCCACACATGAAGCAATCCAGCGCGAACCTGTCTCATATAAAGAAGTTGCGGACAAGAATATCGAGTTTGCTCAGGCAATTAAATCCGCGGCTCCGAAGGCGGAGGTCTTTGGATTTGTCGGTTACGGCTACAATGCCTTTATCAACCTGCAGGACGCACCCGACAGCCGAACTAATGGTGTCTTCATCGATTATTATCTGAAACGCATGGCCAAGGCCGAACGCGAATTCGGGAAGCGTTTGGTGGATGTGTTGGACATTCATTGGTATCCGGAAGCAAAGGATAATCCAGGAAATCGAATCACGTCGGAATCCGGGGACGCGGAGATTGCCCGGGCGAGGGTGCAGGCTCCCCGCTCTCTTTGGGATGACGGTTATATCGAGAACAGTTGGATCACCGATGTGACCGGGGAACCGGTATGCTTGTTGCCATGGCTTTTCGAGAAGATCGACAAGAATTACCCCGGCACGAAGTTGGCAATTTCCGAGTATTATTTTGGCGGGAGCAATCATATTTCCGGAGGCATCGCGCAGGCGGATTTTCTGGGAATAATCGGTCGTGAGGGTGTATTCGCGGCAACGCTCTGGCCGATGGGGGGGGTGAGGGACAGCTATATTGAGGCCGCCTTCGACATGTATTTAAATTATGACGGGAACGGGTCACATTTCGGAGACATCAGCGTGCTTGCCGAAACGGACGACTTTGAAGGGTCATCGGTGTACGCGTCTTTGTTTTCGGACGATCCGGACAAGATGGTCATTATTGCAATCAATAAGACGAATGGATGGACGCAGGCAATGATCGACATTAAGAGTTCAGGAAACCTCTTCCGAAATGTCGATACGTACTTGCTCTCCGAGGCATATCCCGATCCCGAACGGATCGGATCTTTTGAGGCGGAGGCTGAAATGTTGACGGTGGATTTGGCGCCGAATAGTGTGACCTGTTTGGTTTTGACCCGATGACGCAAGCGGAAGGGTGTTCAGGCTTCACTGCCGATGAGCACTTGGCGACAAGGTGCAAGCAATAATTCCCGGGCGTAACGCTCGTCGGAGAGCCATGTCGTGAGTTCGCTGTTCGGTACCAGCAGAGGCATCCGATCATGAAGCCGCCGAACCGACTCGTTCGCGTCGACGGTAAGAATGACGAAGGCGGCATATCGCGTATTCTCTGCCTTTTCGAAAATCGAATACAGTCCGGCGAGAAGCAGTAACGGCGCATCATCGGAGCGCAGAAGAAACTTGCTGCCGGCTTTTCCGTTCTCATGGGACCATTCATAAAACCCGCTTGCGGGAATCAGGCACCTTCGACTTGAAACGCTTCCGCGAAACATCGGCTTAAGGGAGGCTGTTTCGGCCCGCGCGTTGATTATGACTCCTGCCTGAGCAGAACGGGGGAACCCCCAATTCATCAGGACGGCCGTCGGCTTGTCGTTCTCGCGAACAAGAACGGGAACATGATCCGTCGGGTATATTTCTCCGGTCTTGATAAATGCGCTTCGATCCGCGCTCTGATATCGAAAATTGATATCGTCGCAGATCTTTCGAATCTCCGCGTCGGTTTGGGGATCCGCAATAAAATACCGGCCACACATAAAAACCTCCGAGTGAACGAGACTTTGTCTATGTCGCTTCCATCATAACGTCGCGCGAACGCTGTTTCAAGGTCGGATGTGTGTAATCAGCAAGCGGGGAACACGCCTGTTTATACAAAGAATTTGACACAAACGACGATCATTTTTAAGAGAATATGAAAAAAAAAGATTTTTTTGCTCGAAAATCGTCGTAAAAATCCGAAAAACCGTGAAAAACAAAGTGTTTTCGCGATTTAGGTATGGAAAGATGCTAATGATTCGATTAGAATAAAAAGGAAAGTTATGAAGTGGATCCTGACGTGACAAAGGGGCGATGCAAAATGAAAAAATTACTTGCTGTTTCACTTTGCTTGATTTGTGTATTTTCACTTTTTTCAGTAGTACATGCGGATCCGGGCGATTCGTATACGGTCATCTTTCAGAATTGGGATGGTACATTATTAGGTGAGCAATCGGTTTTGGAGGGAGAAAATGCGACGCCGCCATCCGTTCCGCCGAGACCCGGGTTTGTTTTTAGCGGATGGGACGGGTCATACACGAATATCACTTCAAACAGAACGCTGACTGCACAGTATACTGCGGTAACACCGTCACCTTCACCGTCACCTTCACCGTCACCTTCGCCGTCACCTTCGCCGTCACCTTCGCCGTCGCCTTCGCCGTCGCCTTCGCCGTCGCCTTCGCCGACGCCGACCAGACGTCCGACCCCGACACCGACACGGCGTCCGACTGCGACCCCGACTCCGACAAAAGCTCCGACCCCGACAGTGACACCGGAACCGACATCGACACCGACTCCGACACCGGAGCCTGTTGAAACAACGATTGCGGAGACTACCGAAGTAACTCCGACTCCGGTTCCCGAGACAACTTCGGCTGTAGTCGCAACGACAGTTAAAACGACGGATCCGAACGGATCTCAACCGACGGAAAATGATTCCGCGGTTTCAAGTAAGGGAGCAACCCGGTTGAGGTGGATACTGATCGGATTTGGCGCATTTGTTATCTTCGGCGGCTTTACTTCAGGGATTATCGAGGAGTATCGTTATCGTCGTCAGAAAACCAAGATCAGCAAAGACAGATGATCCGTTCCATATAGACACGGTACAGAACCGTGTGAACACAATCGACAATCCAAAGCCCGTCGATCACGAAAGTGAAGACGGGCTTTTGCTTGGATGAGCAGAATCTGAGAGTCTGTGATTCCGCTTCATGATCCGAGGAATCAAGAGAGGAACAAATCGATATCATCCTCGGCAGTTCCGATACCTGCGATACCAAACCTCTCGATCAGGACTTTGGCGACATTCGGCGAGAGAAAGCCCGGAAGCGTCGGACCTAAGTGGATATTCTTAACTCCGAGATAGAGAAGAGCGAGAAGAACGATGACGGCCTTCTGTTCATACCATGCGATGTTGAAAGCGATCGGCAGTTCGTTAATATCCGAAAGTCCGAAGACCTCCTTAAGTTTCATCGCGATCACTGCCAGCGAATAGGAATCATTACACTGACCGGCGTCTAGAACGCGCGGGATATCTCCGATCGACCCCAGGTTACTCTTAATGTAGCGATATTTGGCACAACCGGCCGTCAGGATGACAGTGTCGGCCGGAAGCTTCTCCGCAAACTCGGTATAATACTCCCGGGAACGCATACGACCGTCGCAACCGGCCATAACAAAGAATTTGCGAATTTTCCCGGACGAAACTGCTTCGACGATCTTGTCGGCGAGAGCCAGGACCTGATTATGAGCGAATCCGCCGATAATACTTCCGGTCTCGATCTCCTGAGGAGCAGGGAGTTGTTTGGCCATTTCAATGATTGACGAAAAGTCCTTGCGGCCGTTCGGCCCCGCAACGATATGAGGGCAACCCGGATAGCCCGAGGCTCCGGTCGTGAAAATACGCGTGCGCACTTCTTCGCTCTTCGGCGGGACGATGCAGTTCGTCGTGAACAGGACCGGGCCCCCGAAACTCTCGAATTCACCGACTTGCTTCCACCAGGAGTTTCCATAATTCCCGACGAAGTTCTCGTATTTTCTAAAAGCGGGATAATAGTGTGCCGGGAGCATCTCGCCGTGTGTGTAGATGTCGACGCCGGTCCCGGCCGTTTGCTCCAAGAGTTGTTCCAGATCGGTCAAATCATGGCCGGATATCAGAATGGCGGGATTACCGCGCACACCGATATCTACCTTTGTGATTTCCGGATTTCCGTAGCGGGAGGTGTTGGCGGAATCCAGAAGAGCCATCGCTTTTACGCCGTGCTCGCCTGTGCGAAGAGTCAGCGCCACCAAATCGTCAACGCTGAGAGAATCATCCAATGTTGCCGCCAGAGCTTCGTAAATGAAGGTCATAACGGAATGATCTTCTCTGCCGATATTTCCCGCATGCTCCGCATATGCAGCCATGCCTTTAAGCCCGTAGATGATCATCTCGCGGAGTGAACGCATGTCTTCGTTCCCTGTGGACAAGACGCCGATCGAGTCAGCCTTCTCGAGCATATCATCCAAGGAATTGACGGAGAACATCGCGGCATCTTCCAGGTCCTCCGCTCCGGTGCTTTCGCGGAGTTCGTCCCGAAGAGCGAGCATCTTGCGAATTTGAGCCGAAATGGCCGAGGCGTCAAAATTCGCGTTCGTGATCGTCATGAAAAGACTGCTTAGGACCTGATGGCTCAATGCGGAAATCGCGGAAACATCGATCCTGCTCTTGCGCACGATTGACGAAATCCCCTTCAAAGTATAAATCAAAAGGTCCTGGAGTTTGGCGACATCTTCGGTCTTTCCGCAAACTCCGCGGATTGTGCAACCCTTATTGCCGGCCGTTTCCTGGCATTGAAAACAGAACATACTCATCGTTTGAACCTCCTGATTGTTCTATAAATTATCGAAAAGCGACGCTCAGCTCCGGTCAGACCGGGGCGGGTGCTTTGACAACGATCAATTCCAGTGTGTCTTCATGTCGATTCCGGACATTCATTCGCGTGCCGACCGGAATCTTCAACAGGGTTCCCTCTTCGTATACATGGAATGCCTGATCGTTAAGTCCGATCGAGAGCGTTCCGCGAACCACCGTCATATAGACATTGGAATTTGAAAAATGTTCCGGTAATCCCTCACCTCGCGGGAAGACCATGTGGATATAGTTGACGTTCTCGTCAAACACCAGTTTCTCGACTGCTTTCTCATTACCGCGACTCAGGCGGAATATTTGTTCAACCATCAGGACATACCCCCGCATAACATTATAAGTCTTTTGTACCATAAATCCGATTGAAAGAGAGCGCCGAATCGTGAACAATTAAAGAATTGTTGTGAGACGATCGGAATCCGATCGGAACGCGGACATCATATGCGGCGGAACCGTGAATATAGCCTCAGCGCCTACTTCAACCGGAAGGTTTTCGGGCAGAATTTGTTGATACACAAGAGGCCGATCACAAAATACAGCAGTGTGGAGACGATGATGACTGACATGTAAATAACGACGTTCAGATCCCTGAGTTGCATGTTCATGTACGAGAGCATGTAGACGACCATCTGAATGACGGAAAACAGCTTGCTTTTGGTCCCTAAGTCCGATGTGTACGGTTGAATGATGTAGTAAATGAAAAGGTCGTGAAAAGAGAAAAAGACCCACATCATCGCGACGGTAACGAAATAGGGAACGATCATGATCCAGGCAATTTCATCGGCAGACGAACCGTTGAAAAGAGGTCGAAGGATATCGGATAGGATCGGAAGGAGCGAGATCAGCGCAAAGGCGGGAGCGTTATACAGAAGAATAGTTTTGAGTCGCAGATAGAAGTTGCGGATAACGACAGAAGGCGTGCGGTAAAACGGGTAATTCAGCATGGCCACGTCGCAGTTGGCGAACATCGCTCCGGTTGCAGGTCTGCCGAGAGAGATCATATAGGACAGGAAAAAGCACATCGGCAGGAGAGTCGTCTGCTTGCTTTCCGTCATCTCGTTCAAATCCAGATCGGTCAGTAATAGTAAGATCAACATGCCGATCAGAATGCCGGCGACGATGCAGACTCGAATCAGTATCTTTTTCCCGAAAAATTTCTTGTGCCGATGAAAGAACAGCTTGTTGAAGAAGGCATAACCCGTCAGATGTGCGAAGGGCACGGAGGACAGATCCTCCGACTTCAACCCGGTATTCCATTTGGAGACATTCCCGAATTGTTGTTGCCGTTGACGCGGCTTGATTTTCTCGACCGCGAGCGTGTACGTGACGACCGTTCCCCACGCCAATTGCCGATAATGAGGGAATTTCACGATCACAGCGACGGAAATAAGCGCCATCGTGATCAACGGAGCGATGAAAGCCGGGTGAAATACGATTGCGCGAAACGGGAAATAAGTCCCCGACGCGACCAACGGAAAAGGTGCGATGAGTGACAGGATCGCGAGTGACAGAAACACGTACGATAAAGGCTTGTAAATGTTTCTCAAAAATCGTCTGAAAATCGCGAAAGAAGTTAAATACAGAAGTTCCCCGATCAACTTGGCACAAACGACCAGAAGCGGGATCGCAAGCGCCTGAAGGATCGTGTAGTCCCGGTGAACGGAAAGCACAAGCGCAAACGGAAGAGAAGCGCCGATATCGATGATTTTACGCTCGAATATCCTCGCGGGAACGTACCTTTCCGCATCGGCGCGCAATTTGTCGATGATCAGAAGGTCGGTGCCGACATCGAGATTCATTGCTTTGTTGAGCCCCAGTGACGCGCCGATGAAACTCATGAAGAAGAACATCGACATCACGGCCTCGATCGGAAATTCCGATACGCTCCGGTCGGAAGCGTTGAACACCATATAAGCGAAAAAAACCAGGTAGCCGATATACATGCCCTTGATCACGAGTCTTTTGAAAAGCCGGTGGAATGTCGCCAAAACAGTCAAGATCAGTTTGGCGTTCTGCTTTCCGTAAAGACTGTCCGGAATATGCTTCCCGATCAGCGGGATCCGCTGAAAAAAGAGGATTAACCGGTTGATCGTCCCGGTCGTCGATATTTTCCGTGTCGTGATCATGATCGAAAAATATTCGCGAAGAACGACGCGGAAGGAACGTTTACCCATTCGTTTCGTTCTCCTTTGTATCCGGGGCGATACTCATGTCGGGTACGGGCGCGGTTGTGCCGTTGTTCTCGCTCAAAATCTCGATAATGTCGGACTCGAATTGCGGTGAATGGATTTTCTCGGCCGGGACATGGCGAAGCTGACCCTCGTGAAGAACGACGATTTCATCGCACAGGTCTTGAGCGAGCTGGAGGATATGCGTTGAAAATATGATGATGTGGTCGCTCTTTATTGCTTTGATCATGTTCTTGACCTCCAACGCGGCGACCACGTCAAAGGACGTCAGCGGCTCGTCGAGAAGGATGACCGGCGGCTTCATGATGTAAAGAGAAATCAGCATCTGGAGCTTGTTCATCATGCCGTGTGAATACTCTTTGATCAGTCGGTCTCCGTCCGTGGGATCGAAAGCGACTTTGCGAAAATACTCGTCGATGTCCAGCGGGTTGCGAATTTTCTCACCGTTGATCTCGATGAAAAACTTGATGAACTCACGGCCGGTCAGAAATTCGGGCAAACGAGGCTGAGTGAACACGAAGCCGATATCGCTTTCGCTGTATTCGGTCTTGCCGCCCTTCTCGAAAAACTCTCCCGGTTCGTTCGCGATATTGTCGTAATCAATACCGAAGCGTCCGCCGTCAAACTCAAGGTACTTCGCAAGACAATTAAACAGTGTCGTTTTGCCCGCACCGTTTCTGCCGAGAAGCCCGTATATCTTCCCTTGTTCAAAAGTGAAACTCGCGCCCTTGAGCACAGCCTTATCCTTGTAGTTCTTGACCAGACCGTCGATGTGAAGTCGCATACTGCTTTCCTCCCCTTGTGCTATGAAATACTTTACCACAAAACGATTTGCTTCGAAAGGTACACATCATTCCAGTCCTTGGTCGGGAGGATGTGAACGGCGAGGATCGCGCATGGGTCGTTCCCGTTCTCGAGAGTGCCGGCACGAATGAGTTGCAGGCGCTTTTCGACGGAAGTCGCGTGTTGTATTTCTTCGAAGCGGGGTATTGATCCGAGTCGCGTTCACTATATCGTCGAACGACCGAAGATAACAGCCATACATGGGAGCGGACCGAAGTCCGCTCCTTTCAAAGTTCGCCCGCATGTGCGATATTGTTAGGTGAACAGTGATCGGGACGACAATCGGGCCATGATCAGAGATTTAGAAAAGAGGGACGAATATGAGTATTCAAAATCTTGTCAGACCGGACTTCAGCGGAGTTGTTTCCGTCGCGGTCGATGGGCAAGCCGTTTTTCGAGGGGAGTACGGATTCGCCGACAAGGCCAACGAGATCCCGAACCGGGTCGACACGCGATTCGGAACAGCGTCCGCCGGAAAGGTCTTTGTCGCCGCTGCGATCCTCGGCCTGATCGAAAAGGGAGTTCTTCGCTTCGAATCGACGATCGGGGAGATCCTGAAATTTGACATGAAGTCCATTGATCCGGGGATCACGGTACGACAACTCCTGAACCATACATCGGGCATCCCGGATTATTTTGACGAGTCGGTGATGACCGAATACGAAGAACTGTGGATCGATTTCCCGAATTACCGGATCCGAAAGTCGGCCGATCTGATCCCGCTTTTCATCAGTAAGCCGATGATGTACGAAAAGGGCGCCCGTTTCCAGTACAACAATACCGGTTATGTCGTATTGGGTCTGATCATCGAAGAGATGACCGGAAAATCCTTTGATGTATACCTCAAGGAGTCGATTTTCGATCCGGCGGGCATGGCCGATACCGGCTACTATGAGCTCGACCGACTGCCGGCGCGGTGCGCTTCGGCGTATATCTTCGACGAGGAGCGGAAGGAGTATCGCACGAACATCTACTCGATCGACGCCAAGGGGACCGGAGCGGGCGGCGCGTTCACGACGGCGCCCGATGTCGAGGAAATGCATGAGAGAATTCAAGGGGAAGCATTATGAACGAAGAGAATCTGATCGCCCCGTGCGGGATGAATTGCCGGTTGTGTGTCGCTTTTCAAGCGAGGGAGCTGGACATCAATAAGCAGGGCTTCCATCGGACCTATTGCCCCGGATGTATCCCGCGCGGCGAGCACTGCCTGCATATGGCCGATCGCTGTGAGAAGGTCGGCAAAGGCTTGGTCCGCTTCTGCATCGAATGCGAAGACTATCCCTGCAAGCGATTGAAGTCGCTCGATAAGCGCTACCGCGACAAATACCATATGAGTATGATCGAGAATCTGGATTCGATCCGCGAAAACGGGGTGGACGAGTTCCTTCGCCGACAGGAGGAAAAATGGCGCTGCCCGACCTGCGGAGGGACGATCTGTTGTCATAACGGCCTATGCCTTTCCTGTGATCTGGATCGATGGCTCAGGAACCGGAAGTACCGATGGGGCGAGGAATAGAAAATGAGCGACCGAGAAATTATCGACTGGTTAATGAACGGGGATCCCTCGATCCGCTGGCAGGTGATTAGGGATCTGTCCGGTGCCGGCGAGGATATAATCGAGGCCGAGCGGATGCGCGTCTCTACGGAAGGCTGGGGAGCCGAGATTCTCTCCCGACAGGATCCGGATGGCAAATGGTCTGGTCAACTCTATAACGGAAAGTGGGTCTCGACGACTTACACGCTTCTCCTGCTTAAAGAATTCGGACTTCTGCCGAATGAAAGATCCGAGACGGGCTGTCAGGTGCTTTTCGAGAACGGAATATTTGAGAATCGAGAGATTCGATTCTCGGCCGGACAGCAATTTCGGGACGACGGCGTTACGGGAATGGTTCTGGGCATCCTCTGTTATTTTGGATATCGCGAACCTCGTATAAGCGGGATCGCGGAGTACCTTATGGAGCGACAACGTCCCGACGGGGCTTGGGTGCACGACGATCGACCGGGTGCGGAGCAATATCTCTTTGAAAACACGTTACTGATCGCGAGGGCTCTTTGGGACTATCAAAAAGCGACGGGCGACGACAGCGGGAATATCCGCGAAGCACGAATGAAGGCGCACGAGTTCCTTCTGGATCGCCGACTGATCAACTCGAACGATCCGAAGTGCCTTCTTTTTTCTTTTCCGAATTATTGGCACTATGATGTTTTAGCGGCGTTGGATTATTTACGGGCGGTCGATATTATGGATCCAAGGTTGGCCGATGTGATTCGGACGGTCCGTAAGAAGAAAAACTCGGACGGGACGTGGAATCTTCAGAACCGTCACTCCGGGAAGGTATTTATTGACATGGATGCGGTCGGAAAGCCGAGCCGATGGAATACATTGCGGGCGAAGAGGATCCTGGCATGGTGGGAGAAGGCGAACGGCACGGAGTAGAGGGCTGCCTGAATAAAAGGAGGGTCGATCATGTGCGCACTGAATGACGATATCCGTGAATACACCGAACTACTGAAAGAAGGAAAGGTTCCGAGGGCGTACCGCGGGATCTTATCCTTCATGTCGGAGCTCCTGCGCCATATGAGCGCGGTACACCCCGGTCACACCGTGAGCGCGATGTACGTAGGATTCATGGATATGACGTATTTTGCCTTCACGCCGCCCGAATTGAAAAGCCGGAGCCTTAAGGTCGCGGTGGTGTATCTTCATGAGGAGAACCGGTTTGAGGTCTGGCTCGGCGGCGGTAACCGAAAGATCCAGGCGGAATATATCGAGAGGTTAAGCGGCGCGGACATCGGATCGTATACGCTTTCGAAAGTCAGTCCCGGCGTCGATTCCATCATCGAAAAGCGTCTCGTCGAGCACCCGGATTTCGACGACAGAGAGGCATTGATCAGTCGGCTCGAAAAGGATGTGATCGCGTTTGTCGGGGATATGATCGAGTTACTGCGATAGAATACGGGGGGGCAGCAGTATGGAAACGGAGCGACTTATTATTCGAAGGTTCCTGCCGGAGGATGGCGACGGGCTCCCGATCCGGCAGGACACGTATGAATACGCGATACTGCTGAGCGACTGGGAGTGGGAACGCGGAGCGACATTCGCGCTTTCGAATTTGTAGATTATTTTACCTACAACGTATGCTATAATCGAACAAGTATTGTTAATGAAAAGAAAAAAGGGGTGCAGAATGTTGAAGAAAATGCGTCGTTTGCTCGTTGTTGTTTTGGCTTTATCCATGGTCCTTTCCTTGACCGCCTGCTCAAAGAAGTCGATCTCGGCGGACGATTTTATCGAGATCATGGAAGATGAATATGATTGTGAAATTGTTGAAATAGAATTGTCCGGAACAGGACGGGAGGCGATCATTAACGCCAGAAGTACGGATGATAATTTCTTTGTTACGTACGAATACTTAGAGGAGTTGCGCCCTGCGGAAATGAACTTCGATAGTCAGGTCAGAATGTATGAGAATATGAAAAAATCAGATGACTTCGACGGCACGATTAAAAAAAGCGGATCCGGCAACTTTGAGAAATTGATCATTAAAGGAGACGTCACTTTCATGGGTAGCGACAGCGAAGATGAGGTGTATAAGGTAATTATCCGTTCCGGAAAGATGATCATAACCGCAACAATATATGACACCGGAAACAAGGCAGTCAGGATCATTGACGGCGTTATCGAGACGCTCGGTTACTGATCCTCTGATTCAAATATTGTGAAAGCACCCAGCGAGGGTGCTTTTCTTTTTTGCGTGGTGACCTACGAGGTCGAAGAAGAGGACCTGTCCGGCATTCACGTCGCGCAGATCCTCATCGATCCGAAGGCGCTGATCGAATTCATCGGCGCGGAAGTCGCGGATATCGCGAGGTAAGAAAGAAAAAACACCTATAGGAAGATTTCTTTGTTTAGTTTTGCGTTTGTATGAAGGCAATCCCGCGATGAAAGGATTCGGATAATAAGACTTGCATATGACTACCCAGTGTAGTAAACTGATTTCAGATCAATTCTTCTCCTTTTACTGTCTTAGTTATAGTGTTCATTACAAACTTGCGCGACGCGACAAGCAATCCAACGGATGAGGAGGTCATTTATGATTAAGAAATCGATGACTGTACTGTTACTCATTGTTTTCTCAATTTCGCTCTTTTCTTGCGGCATACCATTGAAAGTAAGAAAAGATAATGAAAAAGAAGATGCGGATCAGGCTCGAGAGCTTACGGTTCCTTCCGATAATGAAGAATCAAAAGAAACGACCCGCGCCACAACAATTATGACATTTTCGGAGACAGAAATAACGGCTGAAACTACAAGGGAAACGACAGAAGACGTTAAGCCCGAAAATGTTGAGGTGGGAGATTATCTGGCAGCGGCCGTTGAGCCTGAGAGCGAACTGTGGGGTTATATCAATGAAAAAGGTGAGTTTGTGATCCGGCCGCAATTCTCCGAAGCGTATACTTTTTCAAAAGGAGGCTTGGCGGTGGTTCGGGACGCGAAAACCTCGAAGTACATGTACATAAATTCTGCGGGACAGAATGTTTTCGGCAAGCAATTTGAGGATGCGTATGATTTTACTCCCAATGGGCTGGCTTGCGTTATGCCGGATGGTGTGAATTACTACGG
>JAAYIQ010000196.1 GCA_012523365.1 Clostridiaceae bacterium | reverse complement strand
ATCCGCGTGCCCGTTGTACATGTAATAGAACGTGTCAATCCCGACCGTGCGGATCAAAAGGTTGAGGCCGTAGACATTTCTTCCGGTCACATCGCCAAAGGTATTGGTCTCCAGGATCACCTTGTCGTATTCGTAGAGATAGTAGGTCGAAGCTCCGTTTACGGTCTTAATCACGCGCCTTCCGTCGCCGTTGTACGCGTTTTCGACCACTGTGCCGTTTTCGGTCTCGGTGTAGAGAAGAATTAAATGATTTCAATGATTGATATGTCAAGTTGCGAAAATTACTCGAACAGTTACTCCGGTAAAATTTTCGAGAAATTCCCGGTCTCCGGATCGTAGTGGATCCGGGTGCCGGTCGGGTCGCGGTCAATTAATAACTTTATCAAAAAATATCCCCTGAATGGGTTGTTAGATATTGTAACTCGATAAAGAGTCTTGTCGAAATATAGTGTCATCTTTATTTCATCTTGAAAATCACAGAAGATCGAATTCGGCTCATCTGTCCAATTTATATGCAAGGATTCGAGCAGACTGATCGCATCTTCTTTCGTCATTCCCGAACTCGTTTGACTCACTAAATCAGCAATCAATTCTCCTTCGGATTCCGAAAATACAATCAGTGGAGTTATTTTGCTGAATTTCCCGGTAACTTCATCGTATAAAATACTCGTTCCTTGAGGATCGCTGTGATATAGCAAATTTTGAATTTCCTCATTTGATTTGGTGACAAGCCAGGCATCAATCAATTTATCTTTTGAAAATTTAAGACGCAACCCCGATTCATCATCAATCTGATATCGACAGATATCTGTTCCTGGATTTTGCGCCCCGTCCGGCTCGCCAAGAATGAGGATTACATCATTCAGACTCATTCCGACTTCAATTCGATTTATTTGGTTAACCGATAGGGCACTGTTCTTCGAATCGAAAAAAATGGACGGCTCGGTTCGAGAATAATTTCGCTCCTCCGTGTTAACGGAAGGAACCGTACCTTCCGGATCGAAAAAATCAAAGAGCGTCAATTTGTTCTCATCTGCTCGGTGGATTATTGCAGAAACACATTGACTCGACCGTTTGCTTCCATCATCACCAGGATCAAAAACAAGCTCCATTTCATCTCCGTTTTGGAGAAAATAATGACAGTGAATGTCGTTGGCACTTCGTGTCAATTCATCTCCCCACCGCCTGTCCGGCGGCCCCAAAAGAGTAAGAACTTCAGCCTCACTCATCCCTTTTTCGATCCGGTTTATTCTGTTGTCATCTACATGACCTTTCATTTTCGTGTCAAAAAGGAACCAAAGCACTACGATCGTCACAACGAACACAAAGAGAGCTACTAAGGATATTAAAATTTTCTTTTTCATTCCGTCTCCCCCCATTAAGGAACAACTTCAAAAAAACCTGCAAAATAGTCATAACTGTCTTTAGGAGATTTATCTTTATCTCTATAATCTCTGTCGCAAAACTCAGGATCATAAATGATTTTTTGAGAAGCATCAACGTTGAGCACTTCAGACTGCCCCCTCTTATGCGACCATGTTCCATCCGGATTCTGACGGTACCAGTGATAGTCTCCGTCAGACAATACCAATGCTACTTTGTACCCGCCCGGAGAACACTTATCATGTTTCCCGATTGGCCTAAACGAAATTTCCGCAATATCCGTATCTTGGATTACTCGTTCAAGAATACTATCAACTGCATCCTCCTTGCTTGAATAATCGATGTCCTCGAAGCGGATACCTGTCAAGTGGCCAATTTCTGTTGATGCCGGGCTGATTATAAATTGGAAGCCTTCTTTGAAACTCCAACCTGTCTTCACAGATCCTTCTCTCATCAAGTTTAGAATATATCCGTAACAATTGGTTCCCAGTTGTATTGAATCCGATTTGTATATACGAAAAAACTTGTTAAACCACATATCATTCCACACTTCCGTCTCATACGGAGGTTCCCACCCCGACGGTTGGATCTGCACTGCTCCCGGATAGTATACCTCAACACCATTCTCATATTTTCTCGGAATACTGTTCTCGCACAATTCATT
>JAAYIQ010000195.1 GCA_012523365.1 Clostridiaceae bacterium | reverse complement strand
GGATGTTCTCGCATGGATCGTCATGGGCGGATTAGCCGGTTGGGTAGCCAGCTTGATCATGAAAAAGAATGGCTCGGGATTAATCCTGAACATTGTTATCGGAATCGTCGGCGCATTTGTGGGCGGATTTATTATGACGCAGGTCGGTGCAACCGGCATTACCGGTTTCAATATCTGGAGCTTCCTGGTTGCTGTCGGCGGAGCCATCATTGTTCTTGCAATTGTCAATTTATTCACCAAGGGCAGAGGAAAGTAACATAAAAGTTGCTGAATTGTCCGGAGACAAGAATTCAAACAAAAAGCGGTCGTTAGACCGTTTTTTGCATATACGCACTTTCGGCAGTGGTCGGATACCCTTGTGATTTCCTCGCTGGTCCTCGGCTTCACCTGCGGAGGCTTCGGAAATTATAAGGGTATCCTCGAAAAAAGATGCGCGAAATTATAACTTACTGCCCCAACATGAAATAGGCTATTATCCCGTAAAAAAGTCGGGGTACGTACTGTGTGCAAATCGACCGCTATCAAACAAAGAAAAACCCCTTCTCGAATGAGTTCCGCAGGATTGCTCACGGAGCAATCCGAGGACCTGTCCGAATTCGGGGAGGGGGCTTTTCGATTGTGGAGGTCGCGCTCTTCTTGACAATCCATCAACATACTCGCATAATATGAATGAATTCATGAATGCATTCATAAAACAGGAGGCGCAATATGAATCCCGATAATACTTCATGTACATGGAAAGAAAAGGAACAATGCTCGACTTGCGGTATTGGCGCCCGGCTGAACTGCAGATGGAACGCATCCGATCTTTGGTTGTTTATCATGACCGTTATGCCCGCAATGCTGGGGTGCTTATTCGGCACGGTCATCGTTTGGGTCGTTCAGGGGATCTGGTGGCCTACCGTTACGTATATAATCTTTTTCCCGATTGTCTTGGGAGTGGCCGAGACAAGATTTTTATGCAGTCACTGTCCCTTCTACGCGCAGGAGGGGCGTGTGCTTCATTGTCTGGCGAATCACGGATTGCTGAAAATCTGGCGTTATCATCCGGAGCCGATGAATCGCTTAGAAAAAGTGCTGATGATTATTCTCGCGGTATTCTTTCTGCTCCCGATGCCCGGTGTGATATGGGGATACAATATCTGGTTCTTTTTTGAGAATCTTTCTGTGTATGGTCAAACGCTGTGGATTTCCGTGATCTTTCTTGCCGTAATGACGATGTTTTCGCTTCTGGCCTTTGCGTTTGTTATGGTGAAGTATATTTGCGCGTTATGCATTAATTTTTCGTGCCCTTTCAATCGGGTGGACAAACAGTTTCGGGACTCGTACCTTAAGAGAAATCCCGTCATGAGAAAAGCGTGGGAAGAAAGCGGGTACCGTTTGGGGCAAACGACGGAAAAGGAAGAGTAACAACATGTCCTCGTTGCGACGAGGTTTGATTTATAGGTATAATCGAAAAGCAACCGAATCAACCGGAGGTCTCCGATATGGTAAAACGGGAAGAAACAAAAGCGATTCTCAGAGAAAAAATACTCAAAGCGGCTCGTGAAGTATTCATGACCGAAGGTTTTGAATCGGCGACCATCGAAAAGATCGCAAAGACCGCGGGAGTGGGCCTTGGAACAGCGTACAACTATTTCAATTCAAAGGAAGATATCTTCATACTCGCGATGGCCGATGAGCTTGTGGATACGTCTGTGGAAGAGCCGCAGCCGCTTAAAGAATCGAACAGCCCTGAAGAGGTCATCTCCGCGATGGTGCTCGGCAATATTCGGCGTCTGAACTTCTTCAGTAAAAAGATATGGCGCGTGGCTTTTTCATCGATTTTCAGCAGTTTAAAGTCCGGTAACCCAATGATCCGTCAGTTAATCAAGGCGGATTACCGATTCATGGGGAATATCTCCTCGAAGATCGATGAGTTGAAACTGCTCGATCGCCTTCCGGAGGACCTGTCGACCGGGACGGCGGTGAACCTGATTTACGGATCGGTCATGTTTAATCTGATGACCTATGTCTATGAGGAGAATTGCTCCTTTGAAGAGACTTGTCGAAAAATCGACGAGTGTATCCGGGTCATCCTTTAAGACACTATTCGAAGATAGCGCGGATATGACCTTACCTCGGGAGGATAGGAGCGGATCCCCTCGTATTTCCTTGCCGCTTCTCGGCTTCGCCTGCGGAGACTACGGAAATAACTCGTTTATTCTGTCGGATACAGTTTGGGGGCTGCTTTTGTGCAAATTGGCCGCCATCGAACCAAGAAAAGGACATTTTTCCGCCGGAGTTCCGCAGAGCCGCATTTGCGGTTCGAGGACCTGTCCGAACGCCGGGAAAATGTCCTTTTCATTTGTGGTGGAGACGAAGAGGATCGAACTCTCGACCTTACGGATGCGAACCGTACGCTCTCCCAGCTGAGCTACGCCCCCAAATCGGTGCTTATGACGGTAATCGTTCACGCCCGGTGCCAATGATGCGTTAAATATTCAGCTGAACCGGAGCTATCGAAAAACTGCCTTTCTATTATCGTTTGCGTCCCCCTTTCTGTCAAGACCGAACGGCGGAATGTTGTTGACCTGTAAACACTTCACTTTCGACTATCCGGTGCATCTTTCGCCGGAAGTGACAGCGTGGATCGCCCGATATAATAACCCCCATGCCGGATCCGATGACCGGCATGGGGGAAATCTCATAATGCGTGACTAAGTCCTGCCGAAGGCCCTTAGACCATGTATTCACCCGGCTTGATCAGGTCGCCGTACTTCTCGCGAGCGGCCTTGATTCGTTCGATCTCGGCATTCCAGTAATCAAAGACTTCCTTCGGCGTGTTGGAATCCATCTTCTCGTAAAACGCCTTGGTGCGCTCGAGCTTTTCGATCCACTTCGTGCAACGAAACGTAAACAGATAGGTGTACTTCTCTTTGCTGAAGTCTTCGTTCAAGTACTTCTTGAACAGAACGACGAGATCCTTGTAGTGTGGGATCTTGCCCGTCGGAGTATCGTATGTCTCGTACTCTCCGTGAATACGACCTTCCGCCCAGTGCAGCCAAACTCGCTTCGCGAGCTTACTGGTCATGAATTTTCCCTCTTCGCTGAGCATAAAGTAGTTCGTACTGAATACCTTCGGTGTTTCCTTAACGCCTTCGCCAAACTTGATGTTATTCATCGTGTATTGGCCTAGCGGATAAGACACAAAGTCGAGGTTTGCCATCGGGCTGGGCTTGCGTACACCTTCCGCGCCGATCGTGGCACTCGTCGTCTCGGACTCCAGCGTCGCGGCCTTCAAAAGAATACCGTCTCTCCATGACGGAGACTCCTCGATCGGGACGGAGATATCACTGTCGCGTCCGCCATAAAGGATACCTTCGACCTTGACACCATCCTTGGCCTCAAAGCCCTCTTTGTCGATGTTGGCCAGATAATCCAGACGCATCGTGTAGCGGGCGTTCCCGTGCGCGATTCCGACCGTATTGCCCTTGGCGTCCTTGACGCCTTCGTGCCAAGCTCCGAAATGGTTGCGCCCCTCCTTCGGAGCCTCCTCGCCCATGCCTAACCAGTACGGGTTCCCGTCGGGTCCCATCAGGACATTGGAAAAGATTACCTCCTGATTCTTTTTCAAATTCTCGAAAATCACCGGGTCATCCTCGGCGTTGACATCCTTAATGATCCCGAACATCCCGAACTCGACGTTAACGGCCCGGAATTCTCCGTTCATATTGCGGAAGTAGGCAATGTCGTCACCGACGATTTGCTCGCCCGGGATCATTGCCGTTGAGGTCTTTCCGCAAGCGGACGGGTAAGCACCGCAGAAGTAGGTCTTGCGATTCTTCTCCTCGTTGAGCGCGGCCATAACAAACATGTGCTCGCACAGCCAGCCTTCTTTTCCCGATTTGTTGATCGCGAGACGCATCGAATGCTTCTTCAATCCGATTGAGTTGCCGGCATATTGGTTGTTCATCGAATAAACGATGTTGTTCTGTGTATCCATGTAGATCCGACGCTTGTCGAGATTGACCGTATTGTTGTTCTCGTCCAGTTCTCCGGCCGAATGGATAAAGCGGAAGAAGTCGCCTTTTTCCGAATCCTTCATCTTCATGAAGTGATTGTATGCCAAACGATATAAGATGGTCTCCGAGTGCGCAACATACCAACTGTCCGTGAACTGAATGCAAGGAATGGTGAACGGACTTTCGGTCGGACCTTCGGAGAAAAAGAGAACCACCGCATCTTTTCCCTTCATGATCCCCTTGGAAATACCCATGATCTCTTCATATCCGGCTTCGTACTCGATCGAGTTGAGCGATTTCATGTTCTCCAGATTCTCTTTGTAGACCATGAATCGGGTCGATTGCTTGTCTCTGGCCTGGTCGCCGTAACCGTCCCAGTGAATCGTCTGCTTGG
>JAAYIQ010000194.1 GCA_012523365.1 Clostridiaceae bacterium | reverse complement strand
TTGACCGGATCCGGTGATCTTCGCGGACCTTGAAATACGTTGCATCCAGCATCAGAAACGGTGCCTCATGAAAGTCCAATGGTCGATTTTTGAATTGATCGACGTCCTTATCCAGGCGCTTGCAGACCTCCGATACCGTTGATTTGGAGAAGGAGGTGCCACACAGTGTTGTAACCACTTTCTCTACCTTTTTCGAGGATACGCCGCTGTCGGCGTCGGATATCGCGCGGATCAAGGTCAAGGAAAACGGGGCCGAAAGGCTGGTGGTCTGTTACATGAGCATCGGGGAAGCGGAAGACTATCGCTATTATTGGGAAGACGATTGGGCGGAAAATTCTCCTGCCTGGTTGGGCGGCGAAAATCCGGACTGGGAAGGGAACTATAAAGTCAAATACTGGGACCCGCAGTGGCAGGAGATCATCTACGGTAATGATCGGTCGTATGCGAAAATGATTCTGGACGCCGGCTTTGACGGGGTCTATCTCGACCTGATCGACGCATTTGAATATTATGAGCAGTGACGGATGAGTGTACAGTATGAAGACAAAATAGAGTCATAAGATACCCGAACGGGTATAAATAGCGGGCATGTTAATTATTTATACCATAAAGGGTATAAAATAAATGATAAGTCTTGAAAATGAACCCGTTCGGGTGTAAGATCATCCTATGAATACGATTGCTGCGTTTATCAAGAATAAACGAAAAGAAGCCGGATTAACACAGGAAGAGTTCGCGATCCGCTCGGGACTCGGGCTTCGCTTTGTTCGTGAACTGGAGCAGGGCAAAGAAACCGTGCGCATGGACAAGGTGAATCAAGCGTTGGCGATGTTTGGGATGCAGGCCGTTCCCGGAAGGATGGATGAGTAATGGGCGCATTCGATCGAACGGCGTATGTGTATGTGCGGGATGCTTTTGCGGGAACACTTAACGAGACGGATTCCGGCTATTCATTTCGGTATGACCCGGTGTATCTTCAGAATCCGGAGGCGCCTTCCGTCAGTCTGACACTCCCCAAACGTTCGGAGGAGTATACATCCGCGGTGCTTTTTTCTTTTTTCGACGGACTGATCCCGGAAGGTTGGCTTTTGAATATCGTGGCACGGAACCGGAAGATCGATCCTCCGGATCGATTCGGACTGCTTTTAGTTGCCTGTGAGGATTGTATCGGCTGTGTTCGTATTCGTGAGGTCCGCGAATGAATTGTTTGTGTTGCGGTCGCCCGTTATCGGATCCTTCCGGAAAAGAAGCGCTTTCATCCGGGTGGCATTTGTCGTGCGTTCGAAAATTCTTTGGCACGAGTCAATTGCCGGATTTGGATCTGTCCGAAGAAACCGTATTGCGGATCGCCAACGAGAGCACGGCAAAAGGGTACACCGTGCCCGGCGTTCAGAAGAAAATCTCTTTGCATTTATCTACCGAAAAGGAGCCCCGACTCACGATCGTCAATTACCCGGTCGGATTTATCCTTAAACCGCAAACGGCCGAATATCCGGCACTTCCCGAAGCGGAGCATCTTATCATGAGGATGGCAGAGAAGACCGGGATCAAAACCGTTCCGTTTGCCTTATTGCGTATGCCGAATCATAAGGACCGATTTGCGTATATCACGAAGCGGATTGACCGTGTTTTGCCGAACATCAAAACTGGCGAAACTCGGATGCTTGCGATGGAAGATTTCTGTCAGCTCGACCGCCGACTGACTCAGGACAAATATCGGGGTTCTTATGAGCGTTGCGCGAAAATAATCATGGCGTATTCCGCGCATCCCGGTCTGGACCTCTCGGAGCTTTTCCTGCGTGTTGTTTTTTCTTATGTTGTCGGGAACGCGGATATGCATCTGAAGAACTTTTCGCTGATCGAGACATTGCCCGGAAGTCAAATCCATGTGCTGTCCGCGGCATACGATATGCTTCCGAGCAATATTGTGATCCCGGAGGATACCGAGCAACTCGCACTGACGCTGAACGGGAAGAAATCAAATCTGAAGAAGGCTGATTTTATGGAATTTGCAGATGCGTGCGGCATTCCCCTGAAATCGGCGGAGAAGATGATTCGAAAGGTCGCGGACATGCGGCCGGCTTACCTTTCCATGTGTCGGGATTCTTATCTGCCGGAAGGGATGAAGGAAGCGCTGGGAAAACTGATTATCGAAAGAATGATATGATTTCGGGGCGGGCATACCGGTATCCTCGGTGATTCACGGCGACGAAAGGACTGCGGACGCTTCGGAATCGGCATTGTTTTTCCGATAAAGCGTCCACAGCCCGGATCGTGAAATGGCATGTGCAGGGGCATTAGTCGATGACCGGTGATGATTCGGGGATGAGGCGAAACAGCCCGAATTTGGATAACAGAAGAGGGCCGAAAAAACAGAACCATAATGCGGTCAAATAGTTCACGATGAGTACAGCAAGTGAACCGATCCAGATGTTGACGTCGTATGCTTTTGATGCGTAGCCGGTCACAAATCCCACTAAGAAGAAGCTGATCACGACGATGAGGATCTTTATGATCTGCTTTCCGGGCGACACCTTGGATTCCAAGGTCCCTTTTCGGTTCATCAGATACAGACCGATAGAAAACCCGAACAGAAGGCCCGCACTGCTGAACACACTTTCAATATCTTCCAAACCGCTTCCGTCATATCCCGTCAACATCATGATGATGGTCAGCGCGATGAATATAAGCGGCAAAATGCTTGAAAGGACCCATGCTTTTCCCAATGACAACTTATGCATGAACAGGGCGATTTTGTCCTTAAACCGGATGCACAGCCACAAGATCGCGATTCCGATCAGTATACCCGCAATGATCTGGCTGGGGAAATGGCTGTCCCGGTAAATTCTCGATATACTGATCCCGAGGATCATGACGACCGATAACACGGTAAACCACGTTTTCTTGAGCATATGACTTAAGTAGCCCCAGAAGACAACGGCTGACATGGAGTGCCCGGAAGGCATACCGTAGCCTTCGATCAGGTCCGTGTTTTCGTGAATATGGTAAGGGCGCGGCATTTGGATCCCGTATTTCAGTCCGGCCGTGATCAACCCGCTCAACGGGACCAGAATGGCCATCGCGGAAAATTTTCGAAAATGAAAACACCACATCAGCAGGACAATGACCAGAAAGTAATTGTTGGATTCTCCGATTTTTGTTAATACTTTCATGAAGATGTGAAAACCTTCACCGAGTGATTGAACGAGTTCTAATAATTGGATGTCTGCGGGAAACATTTACTTTCTCCTTTCAAATCTGAATACATTTCTTATAAACGATCGATCCGGCCAGGGCCTGAGCCAATAAAACCGTCAACGAAAAAACTGTCGCTATGATGAAACTTGTGCCTTGCAAGACATTGACTCCTTGAAAAGCGGTCACAATGAGGATGTATGCAGCCGCGTACGCGGAGGTAGTCAAAAGTCGCGAACCCAATAT
>JAAYIQ010000029.1 GCA_012523365.1 Clostridiaceae bacterium | reverse complement strand
TATCCCTACATCGCCGTCAACCGCCGATGGTATATTGGAAAAGATCGCGGTCGTCTCTTCCGTCCAGAAGCGCGATTCGCTCTCCATATTCATACTTATAATTGCACTCCGCCTTGATCCGCGCCTTCCTTCCGTCCGCAAGCCGGACGTACAAGTACCCTTTGCCTTCGGAATTCAGGACTTCCTTTTCGGGGATAATGACCATTCCCTTGGATAGTACAGAGGGAGTGTACCCGGAAGGCCCCTCGATCTCGATGTTCACATCTTCACGTGAGTAGGTGTAAGAGCCCCAACTGTTCAGGTAATACACCGTATCTGATAGGGTATCCAAAGACCAGTCATCATTGAGCTGGACCGATCTTTTCGTCGTCCAGATCCCGTAGAAAAAACCGCTTCTTCCGGAGACATACAAAACTTCGTCTTCACAGCCGAAAACGTGATCCATTCCTCTTGCCGAAAACAACGAGTCCGGTTCATAGTATATCGCCGCGGTCCCCTCCGGTTCGGAGCAATCCACTAAAGTATCGATTTTTTCGCAAAAAAGAAGCACGTAATTCCCGTTTTCTTTCCGGGCAAGAAGAAATGTTTCTGAGGATATCCAAATGGATGAATGTGCATAATCACGGATTTCCTCAGACATCATATCGATCTTCACTCTATACGAACAGTCGTCCTTTCCGCTTCGAAAAGTAAACGTATCTCCTCCAAGGTATTCGTAATACACTTCATCGCCGATACCGTCCTGATCCCAGTCAATACGCATCAGGTATCGGTCGTGACTCATGAGATTTATTTGCTCCCACGGCTCCACTTCGACAACACGCTTTAGATTAGAGCGCAAGTTTGCTTCTGTTCCGAACAGATCATATTCCGGAAATCCGGAGAAGCAGGTCGTTCCATAGCGATTATCGGACATGTCGAAAAATAATTCCCGGGAAGCCTTTACATTCTCACTCGGATATTCATCTGTTATTTCTTCTGCGATCGGCAGAAAAAAGCGGCTCGTTTCGTCGGTCGTTTCATTCTCGGGGGTGTAGATCCATATCACTTGACCGACTTTGAGTTCGACCGGCTGTCCGTAGAAGTCCTTCGCGTTAACATCCGTCAAAAGAAAGGCTTTTTCGGCATTCTGATCTGCGAAGGAAATCTCCGCCTCAGCCGGATCAATCGTCGGGGTCGGCGTTAGAGTCGGCTTGGGCGTCGGAGTGGGTTTGCGCGTCGGAGTCGGGGTCGCTGTTGCCCGCGCCGTCGGTGTCGTTGTCGCGGCTATCGTTTCAGATCCCGACGGGGTCGCTTCGGACTCTTTTCGAACCGATTTCAAAGCGCATGCGGAGGCAAACAGCAGTAACGCGAGTATAGAAACTATAATGATCCGCTCGGTTATTCTCCGCATCTTATTTCCTCCGGGAGTTCAGGTTGATATACCATTATTATAGTGCATAATAATCGAGACGCAAGCCTTTTTCTCTAACCTTAACAATATCAAAAAACCGCCGGATCGGCGGTTTTCGACCTGTGATTACGAACAATCGATAAATGTCGCCTTGTCCGGGCGATCAACCTCACCCGAACGGGTTCGGTCCGTTCGGATCGTATTCGGGGAGGCATTCGAGCGGATCTCCCTCCGGAATGAGGGCGTCTTTAATTTCGTGATTCGCCGTCCCGTTCATTATAGAAACTACGGTGTCGGGATCCAGAGCTTTCCCGTTGACGGCATAATCCAATCCTCCGCCCTGTTCCGCTCTTTTTCGCGCGATGATCTCCTGAGTTATCCAATAATCCTGATCGTTAGGATCTATATCGGAAGGTTGAGCGCAAAAATCATTATATAGAGAATCATTCAAATAGGTGCGCCAGTTCACGACTGTAATTCCCTTATGCTCATGAATGGCCCTTCGGACAAGATAGATTACGATCAGAGGACCGGTCGCGTACGCGATGAAGATTCCGAGAAACGTCTTCAGCAAAGCGAAAGTTTTAGCGTTTTGAATAAAGACGATCAGCGCGGGAGCATTGAGAATTACATACCCACCGCACGCCAGAAAAATGACCGCCACCTGTAAGTATAGAAACTTATATTTGGATAACTTCAGTTTTCTTCTTGCTCTCCTCATAACAGAAGTCCTCCCAGAAATTCAGGACCGGCAGAATAACGGCCGAAAGGCCCAACGCGAGCAATCCGATCCGGACCGGAGACACCGGGATTTCTCCCGCAACCGATCCGGTCTGACCGTTCAGCAGAAACACGTACTTTCTTTTACCCTGGGTATATGTCAGAAACCATACCGGAAGGAGAGCAAATTCCGAGTCCGGTATCGGATAAAGGCTGTAATCGTCAGCACTTACAGGAAGATGCTCATCATCAAAAGAATCCATCACCGCATCTTTTGCGTTGCTTTTGATACGTTCCCTGATTTTTCCGATGAGATTTTTATCGGAGTACCCGCACCGTTGTGCGAAAAACCCCGCCATGTACTTCATTTCAAAAGGTTTTGCCTTCGAATAGTTGAAGGGCTCGATCATCTCGACCGCGATGTCGCTCATGTCCCTCGAAGCGACAATCGGGACTTTTTCCCAGATGAGCGGCCCTCGCTTCCTGCACTCAAAAGCCCCCATCTCCTTCTTATCGGGTTTATCATCCGTCCCCGGCACATCGCGTATCGTGTAATTGATGATCACCATGTTGATGTCGACCTGATAATCATAAAGCCAAAACGGAACATACATCGGCGTCAATTTTTCAATCGACGCACGCGACTTGAATTTACGAGGCAGAAACACCTTTCCGGCACACCACTTCTTGAATTCCTTTTCCGCCTCCTCCCGTCCGTAGCTGAAGGGGATGATCATGGTCGGTTTGGTACCGCCGGTATAGTGGGAAGAAATGATGGTCGGAGATCCGCAAAAGGCACAAAAGGTCGCCGAAAGATCCTTTCCGACGATGACCTCCGCTCCACAGCTTCCGCAGGAATAGATCTCGGTCTCATCCTGCCAATCCTCGGCGGACTGCTCGTTCCGGCCGCTTTCAGGTTCAATGACATCTTCGGGATACATTTCGGAGCCGCAAAAATTACAGACCATCCTTTTCGCATCAGGGTCAAACTGCAGGTTGGCGGCACAGTTCGGACATTTATAGGATATCGGCATGCTTGTTCTCCTCAGATGATTTTCTCGCTGAATTTTTTCCGGCCGCCGGGCGAAACGCGATACTCCTCAGATGATTTTCTCGCTCAAGGTTGCTCCGCCGATCAGGTGAAAATGAACGTGCATGACGGTCTGGCCGCCCTTTTCGCGACAGTTATTGATCAGTCGGAAACCGTCCTGTGTGCCGGTCAATTCGGCTACTTTCGCGGCCGCTCGAAAAACGGAGCCCAATACCTTCTCGGCATCCTCGGAAGCCGTCAGCGCCAAAGCATCCTCATAATGCTTCTTCGGAACGATCAGTACGTGAACCGGTGCCGCCGGGTGGATGTCGTTAAAACAAATCACGTCCTCGTTCTCGAAAACGACCGTCGTAGGGATTTCTTTTTGAGCGATCTTACAAAAAATACACATTTCCGACTCCTTTCGCTCGCCTATTTCGTTTTCAACTGTCCTGTAACAGCCTCCCGCGCGGCTTGAAGCGCGTCCGGGAGCAGTTCGACATTTCTTCCGCCGGCCTGAGCCATATCCGGGCGTCCTCCGCCCCCGCCGCCTGCGGCTTTGGCGGTCACACGGATAATTTCACCGGCGTGCGCTCCCTTCTGAACCGCGCTTTGCGTGGCCATCGCGGAAAAGAAGAGCTTATCTCCGGATCTGGCCGCCAACACGACGACTCCGCACGGAAGCCGATCCCGGATGCGGTCCGAGGTTTCCCGAAGTTCATCCGGGCTTTCTGCGGAAACCTCCGCGATAACGACGGATACTCCGTTGATAACTTCGGCTTTCTCCGCCAGCTCTCCCGCTTCGTCGCAGGCATGTTGCGCGCGGATATGCTCGATTTGTTTCTCGAGAGCCTTGACCTCTTCGAGTGTTCCCTTGATCTTCCGAACCACCTGGTCCTTTCCGACCTTATATGTGTCACAGCATTCCCGAAGGACGCGTGCGTCATCGACGGCAAGCTGATAGGCAGCTTTCCCGGTGATCGCCTCGATTCGACGAACACCCGATGCGATACCCGTCTCAGAGAGGATCCGAAGCTGAGCCGCCTGCGCGGTATTGGTCAGGTGCGTGCCGCCGCACAGTTCGATCGAATACGCTTTGCTCTCATCTCCGACGGTAATGACACGGACCGTGTCCGAATACTTCTCCCCGAAAAGCGCCATCGCGCCGAGTGCTCTGGCCTCGGTCTGGCTCATCACGCGGGTGGTAACCGGCATCGCCTCCAAAATCGCCTCGTTGATCATCTTCTCGACCCGGTCGATCTCCTCTTCGGTCATCGGCTTGAAGTGTGTGAAGTCAAAACGCAAGCGGTCGGCGGACACCATCGATCCGGATTGTTCGACGTGATCACCCAGAACAGCGCGCAAGGTCTTCTGAAGAAGGTGAGTCGATGTATGATTTCTTGCGGTCGAGAGCCTGCGCTCCCGGTCGACCCGAAGTTCGATCAACTGACCGACGGAAACGGTCCCGGATATCACCTGAGCGGTATGCATAAACTTCCCGGGATCATCCTTATCGACCGACAGGATCTCCATCCGGCCGCTTCCGGACTCCGCTGTTCCCGTATCGGTCGTCTGGCCTCCGGATGTCGCGTAAAAAGGTGTGGAATCAAACACGGCAAGAACGCGGTCTCCTTCAAATGCCTCAGGAACGATCCGCAACGCACCCTCCTCGTCTTCCTTGAGAAGGTAGCGAAGAACTCCGTCGGAAATCAGGTGTTCGTAGCCGGTAAATTCGGTTGCCCGGGTATCCTTGATATACTCTTCCGGCAGTACCTTGCCGCCCCAAGCGGTGTCGGTCTTCGCCTTCGTCGCCGCCCGCGCGGTCTCTTTTTGTCGCTTCATGCACTCTTGAAATCCGATCTCGTCAACGGAGAGCTCCGCGTCGATCGCGATCTCCCGTGTCAAATCCAACGGAAAACCATATGTATCGTGAAGACGGAATACCTGCTCCCCGCTCAGTGCGGAAGCTCCCTCCGCTTTTGCATCGTCGATCATTTCCTTCAGGATCGTCGAGCCTTGTTCGATCGTCCGGCTGAACGCCTCTTCTTCATTCCGGATCACCGCGAGAATATAGGTCCGCTTCTCCAAAAGTGCCGGGTATGCGTCCTTATTCTGCGCGATCACCGCCTCGGCGATATCGCAGAGGAAGAGCTCCTTGATCCCGATCATACGCCCGAAACGGGACGCTCTGCGCATCAGACGACGCAAAACATAGCCCCTGCCTTCGTTGGAAGGCAGGACTCCGTCCGAGATCATCATCGTTGATGAACGCGCATGATCGGTGATCACGCGGATCGCGACGTCGGATTTATAGTCGGAACCGTAACGAATCCCGGCCTTCGCGCAGACAGTATCCAGTATGCTTCGAACGGTATCGACCTCAAAGAGATTGTCGACCCCCTGCATGACGCAGGCCCAGCGCTCAAGGCCGCCCCCGGTGTCGATATTCTTCTTGGCCAGCGGAGTATATGTTCCGTCCTCCTCTTTATTGAACTGGGTAAATACAAGATTCCAAAGCTCAACAAATCGATCACAGGAGCAACCCGGCTTACAATCAGGAGACCCACAGCCCTTATCCTCGCCGCGATCAAAATAGATCTCCGAGCAAGGACCGCACGGACCCGTGCCGTGCTCCCAGAAATTATCCTCCTTGCCGAGGCGAATGATCCGGTCTTCCGGGATCCCGACGTCGTCGCGCCAGATCTCGAAAGCTTCGTCGTCCTCCTCGAAAACCGACGGATAAAGCTTCTCCGGAGGCATTTCCATGACCCCGGTCAAAAGCTCCCACGCCCACGGGATCGCTTCTTTCTTGAAATAGTCGCCGAACGAGAAGTTCCCGAGCATCTCAAAATACGTCCCGTGTCGCGATGTCTTTCCTACATTCTCGATATCCGGTGTGCGGATACATTTCTGACAGGTGGTAATCCGAAGGCATGGCGGCGTTTGCGCGCCGGTAAAATACGGTTTCATCGGGGTCATCCCCGCATTGATCAGGAGGACCGACGGATCGTTGATCGGTACCAACGGAAAAGAAGGCAACCGAAGATGGCCTTTCCCCTCGAAAAACGACAAATACTTCTCGCGTATTTCATTTAGACCCAACGGTTTCATATCTTGCTCCGATCCTTTGTACGATTTGCCGAAAGCGCGCGGGAGCCCCGACATCAATGCTTTTCGCTAATAGTTGATTGTACATGAATCGGAGCCGCCTCGCAATAACACGAGCGCGAAACGATTTATTCCGTGGCCTTTTTCATGCTTTTCAGCGTCGACGAAAGGAAATCGACGTAGTCTTCCGCGATCCGGGCGGGCTTCACGATCTGCGCACGATCCCCGAACTGGAAGATCCACGAAAAGAACACGGGGCTGATCGAGGCTTCGACATGCGCGATAAAATGCTCATCGTCATCCCGTATGATCGGCGTTTTCATACCGAACCGGTCCAGAACCGGATTGATCAAATCGTTTGTGAACCGAAGATCCAGGCTGAGGCGTTCTCCGCCGTACATCCCGAACTTTGTTTCAATAAAATCCGGCAGACTGAAACCCTTCGGTTGGGGAGCGACTTCCAGATCAGCCTTCTCGACCGATTTCATCCGGTCCACGCGAAAAACGTTGATCTGACCGCGACGCTCATAGTAGCCGACCAGATAGTAATTATCGTCATTCCATACGAGCGCATAAGGGCTGACTTCGTACGCCGAACCTCCGCGCCGCGGGCATATCCCCTTGCTCAAGTCATAATCCATATATTTGAAATGAATTCGGCGGCCTTCATGAATCGCTTCCTGAATGGTCGCCGTCGTATACCGTACGTGCTCGTTGTGCGTCTTGACCCGACCCGCAAAATGGAGCTGTCGCTTGAGAATTCCGGCACTCCGCGAACTCGTTAGTGTCTCGATCTTACGAAGCAATGTCTCTGTCATCGCTTCGGAGATAAAATTCGCGGACTGCACCGCATCGGCCAGAAGCCTCAACTCTGCGATATCAAAAATCCGGTTCATCAAACAGTATTCGACCGGCTTGCGACAGTTCTTCTCGATCTCGATCCCGCATTCCTTAAGCATCGCGATATCACGGTAAATCGACTTGCGTTCGGCTGTGATTCCGTTCGCCTCCAGATACGCCAGGATCTCCGCCATCGTCACTCCGCGTTCATCATCGGAGCGTTGATACAAAAACTTCAGGATGTGGAGTATTTTGGCTCTTGAATGCTCATTTCCAGCCATAACGCCCTCCATGGTCTTTTGATCGTCATGCTCTGATTTTGATCATAACATAATTATGTGTACCGTTAGTCGGACAGTTAATTATTTTTTAGAATAAAGGCCGTAACCAGAGCCTTTCCCCATAAAATGTTAACAAAACACTTTTTTCGGCGAAATTTATAAGTAAGTTTCCCGCTTCGCAAGCGAGCCTTCCGGAAGTCTTGACGGACTCTTTTCGAACGTCCATAATCCAATGGACGAATCGTTTTGGCGGACTGCTATGATGCGTTTTTAAGGGATTTACGGCGATGGTTTCTCTTCTGCTTCTGGTTTTGATTTACCTCGCGTACATCAGTCTGGGTCTCCCGGACGGATTAATGGGTATTGCATGGCCGGAGATCCGGATGCAGTTCGATTTGCCGATGACCGCCGCCGGCTTCATGAGCATACTCGGCACCGTAGGAGCGACGATCTCTTCCTTTTCGAGCGGGCATATTCTCAAGCGAATCGGAACCGGTAAAATGATCCTTTTCAGCTGTATGCTGACCGGTATCGCGATCTTCGGTTTTTCCGTTTCGACGGTTTTCCCGATGTTGGTGCTCTTCAGCATCCCGCACGGACTCGGTGCCGGCGGAGTCGACTCTTCGCTCAATCATTTCGTATCCAAGAACCTGACGTCCCGGCATATGAACTGGCTCCACGCCTTCTGGGGGATCGGCGCTTCGATCGGACCGCTGATCATGACCTACGCGATCCTGTGGACGAATCGTTGGAACAACGGTTTTCTGATCGTCGCAGTAATCCAGTTGAGTCTCGCGGTTTTGTTCTTCGTTACGCTTCCCGAATGGAGGAAAATCGAAGGCAAGGGCTCCGGTACCGCTTCCGAACCGAAGGGCGGGAAAGATGAAAACGCAGCGGACGATGCGGTGTCCTCGATCGCCGATAAGCCTGAAGTCAAGCCGTCGCTCCTCCGAAGATTCGGGAACGGTTTTTTGCTGATATTCAAACAGCACGGGCTTCTTGCCGCGATGCTCACTTTCTTCTTTTATGTCGGTGCCGAGGCGGTGCTCGGGTTCTGGAGCGCGACGTATTTGCGCTTTTCCCGCGGCGTTTCCCTGGAATCGGCCGGTCTGTGGGTCGCGATCTACTACGGATGTATCACCGGCGGCCGCATCCTGTTCGGTTTCTTTGTCGAGAAGATCGGGACGGGCACCGCGATCAAATCGGGCATCGTGATCAGCCTTCTCGGTTTTGTTCTGCTGATCCTGCCGCTTCAGACGACCGTTCTTTGCCCGGTCGGCATGGGCTTGATCGGATTGGGTTTCGCGCCGATATTCCCTTGCGTAATGCAGGACACGCCATTAAGATTCGGCTCTCTGTCCGCGACCGCGATCGGCTATCAACTCGGGATGGCCAATATCGGTTATACCATGCTTCCCCTTCTGGTCGCGGCGATATCGGAACGTGTCTCGCTGAACCTGATCCCGATCGGTGCGCTGTTCTTCCTGATTTGCTTTTCGATCTGCTATCTATTAATCGACCGGGTGCGTTCCGAATCGAAAGCATAAACGAACCACCCCGGGGATTTATCCTCTGAATATCGAAAGATTTTTCGAAAATCACTTCGC
>JAAYIQ010000193.1 GCA_012523365.1 Clostridiaceae bacterium | reverse complement strand
AGAAAGCTCATCATTTGAATAGGGCAGAACATACTTGTCGCTCGTTTTCATTGAGGACTCTAATGTAATCAGATTAGGCTTGTTTATCGATGATGTCAACGTAGGAATAGTGTGGGCTATGTGCCTCGTGCGACCGAGTTGCGGTTTGGGGTTTGTGATCTGCATTGCTGGCAATTGCGAATTCTGTTTTGATTCGGATTCCGGTTCTGAGGAGCATGCTTCATACAGACTGAGTAGCAGTTTTGGAGGATTCAGGCTGTATTCCCGGGCTCGTGGGCGTGGGAAGCGGTGGAAGCGGTGGCGGCGGTGGCGCGAAACGTTTCGCTTTGGACAATTACCGCCAAAAGTTCCAAATCATCCGAATTTGGCGGTAAATCATGAGAGATCATTGCATCGGGAACTCGCGAAAATCTGAAATTACCGCCAAAACAGACGATTCTCAGAAAATTGGCGGTAAATGAAGCGCCTCATGGCTTCGGTTCGACTTGCGAAAGTTGCAGATTACCGCCAAAAGTTCCAAAACATCCGAATTTGGCGGTAAATGAAGCACCTCATGGCTTCGTATCGACTTGCGAAAGCTGCAGATTATCGCCGGAAATTCCAAATCATCCGCCGCCCTAAGGTGCGCTCGCCGCTCGCTTCGCAACGAACGTGAAAATACTGGCAAAATAGAACAACCCTGGCGGTTATGCCGGTAAATGTCGCCGCGCAAAAGTAGGTAAGCGTCAAAATGTGTTTCTTTGACGATTGCAAACAAACGGCCGTTTACTATACATTTTATAGGTGCTATCTAGGACACTTAAATAGAGTCAATGCCTGTAAATGATTCCGGTAAATATATCTATATGAAATTATTGATGTGTTGAGGCATTTAATATAATATAATCTCATAATCTTAAATATATTGCTTTATTCAAAAATCATTCAACATATTTGTCTAAACAAGAGGAAAACGTAAATGCACAAACAGAAAAGAATCACCGGAATCATTACACTCTCCATTCTTCTGGCTATAAGCCTTACAATGTCCGCTGGATGTTCCGCGAGCAACAAGAAGACTTCAGCACAAACATCTGAGGCGAATGAGTCAGGGACAACCACGGCAACTATTTTGGAGACAGAAGGAACAACCACGGCAGCTATTTTGGAGACAGAAGGAACAACACCTGAGAAGACACTTGATGAGAATTTAGCCTTTCTTGATGATTCAAATTTTCAGGGGACGGTTCTGATTGCCAAGGACGGAGAGATCGTTTTTGAGAAATCATACAAGTATTCGAATGTCGAAAGCCAGGCGTTGAACTCCAATGATACGATTTACGAGATCGGTTCCATCACGAAGCAATTTACAGCAGTTGGACTGATGATGCTTGTGGAAGATGGAAAGATCAATCTCAATGACACACTTGACAAGTACATTCCTGAATATTCACATGCGGGCGAGGTGACCATTCGTCAGCTTCTCAATATGACATCCGGGATTGTCGATTATCTGAATGATGGCATACTCATGAAGGATTATAATGATTTTTCCATTCCACAGATATTCGCAGACAAGGAACGGACGGAGTCGGTGTTAAAGCTTTGGGACCAGAAAATTGATTTTGCGACCGTTCTTTCGTTGGTAGACACCTATGATCTTGAATTTGAACCGGGCAGTGACTGGGATTATTCAAATACGGGGTATTGCTTCATAAGCGAAGTAATTGCACGCGTTTCGGGGATGTCCTTCGAAGACTATATGATGAAGAACGTCTTTACACCCGCTGGATTAGAAACAGCCTCCTTTGAACCGGATCAAAACACATCTACGGGATACCTTGCCATATTTGGTCTATTGATTGAGATGCCTGACATGGAGGTAGCAGGAGAAGGTGGACTTCGCATGACAGCAGATGATTTATATGCCTGGACGCAAGTAATCGTAAATCAAGAACTGTTGTCGGAAGAGAGTTGGAACGAGATTTTGAACGGCGGAAAATACGGGTACGGTTTTGGAATACAAATCGATAAGGCCAATTGGGAACATAAAGGGAGCACGTGGGGATTCTCGAGTTTTGAGCACGTTTACGCACAACCGAATGTCGTGATTATCGCTTTATCCAATATTAAGGGTCTGGATTCCGGCGAGACCGTAGCCCGGATCATAAACAACGCGACGAAGTGATTCGAACGGTAGAAAACGACACAATTACTGCTCACAATGATCGGTGCCATATGTATAACCGGGTGGCGGATCATTTTTGTCGACAAACGGGCTGAAGTATTTTGCAACTTTCTGAATCATTGTTGAGCCGGATCGCATCATGTAGATCGCTGAGTGGGAACCTTCCGAGTAATAGAATCTCTCGCCACTCGCGGAGAAATTCATATTGCTTTCGGATATTATTCCATACATTTCTCTGATTGGAATTCTATTATCAAAGGAGCCGTCGGTTCTCAAAGTGTAGACTTCTGTACGCTCGTCGATGAGTCCTACGCAAACGATCTTCTGATCCGGTCGGGAGACGCGATAGTCAAAAATCGGGGCGTCGTAAACTAAAACTCTGTCTGTCCCGTCAAAATTCATAGAATATAGCTTGATCGGGTCTTCTCCAAAAGAGCTCCCAATAAGTATTCGATCTCCGCCCGGCGCGAACTGAAAGGGGAACGGAGAGCATCTTTCGGAGTCAAACGGCAGCGGGGCGAGAGTTCCTTTGGCAATATCGATGAAAAAGAGTTCTTTTCGCGGGACAGAGTACATCAATATTTTGCTCCCGTCCGGAGAGGTCACGAATGAATATTTTTCGCTCTCCAGATCAGCAATTTTGTTGAGGCTACCGGAGTCAGAGTTCATGACCAGCAACTCGCTCATCGGCTCGGCCTTATTCTGCAAGAGGATGTTCGAACCGTCACCGGGGATGAAAAACTGCGCGACCTTGAAATCCGTCATCAATATATTATCCTGCGCGGCCAATGAGTGCCGGTACAATTGACTGTCTTCGCCGAGAAAATAGACCGTCCCGCCGTCAGGCGAAAAACATGGCGATGCCCCATCAATAAGTGCCTTGTCGTATATTGTCGTGATGACGTTGTCATCCGTCCGAAGCACGGAAATTTCCCGGTCTACTCTGAAAAGAATTGATTTTCCATCTTGTGAAAAAGAAATATCCTCGCTATTCTCAGGCAAATTCATTACGGTAAAATCCAATGTATCCGGATCCGCCAAATAGTAATCATACATTTGCCAACTATCCTTTGCGCCGAGAAGAAGAATTTTCGATCCGTCGGGGGAGATCGCCTTAATATAAACATCATAGAAATCTTCCGGAATAGCTACATCTTTGGCACGCAGGCTGCAAGACGATAAAGTTCCAATAAAAAGCGTCATTAGGATACAGGTTCCAACAAAGCGAAGTATAGTTTTATTCATACAATGCTCCTTTGGATTTAGTGGCTCTAGCATAGGATAAGTCCGACGAGATGTAAAGAAAGGCAAATTGATCGGTGTGGTTGGGGGGACCAATCTTACTTCGTTTTTTGGAGAATGGAAGTTCCATTACACGTTCTCTGAATCAAAATCGGGGCTCATCACTGCGGAAGAGATCGATCCGTTCGAAAATCTCGAGTTGACTTATACGGGCGTAGCGCCCGAGGGTGATGTGAACATCAATCCGAACAAGTGCACAAGTTTTGTACAAAACTACGTTTTCTTTTCTATAGAAGGGTATGAGAATAACATTTTCTCAAGCGGCGATAAAATAACGGTCCTTGCTGAATTTAATATGTATTATGCTGAGGATCCCGAGGCTCCGGTCGTTTTGTCGGTTCTTGAGAAACAATACACTGTATCCGGGCTCGACGTTTACCCATCTGATGTGTCAAAGCTTGATTT
>JAAYIQ010000192.1 GCA_012523365.1 Clostridiaceae bacterium | reverse complement strand
CAGTAACACCACGATCCATCTGACTATCCTGGTCATGAACCTTAAAAAGAGGGCGAGAAATCTCTTTGACTTCATTTTTCATTTGCTGGATCGCTGCGCCTCGGGTGGACTGGTTTTCAAATTGGCTCTTGAGCAGTAGTCCCTAAATATGAAAGATTCATACTGACCATCGCCGCGATGCGGCGATGGTCAGAAAAAAATCCGGGAACGCGCTTTCGCGCCCCTCCCGGATTACATTGCTATTGATCTTCGTTCAGCCCTCGGAGTGAGTCGGGGAATGAACAAACCGCGATCCTCTGCTAATAATAGGCCTTTGTCATAGTGATATTGAAATAACTATCAGACGCCGTATCGGCGTACGAGCCTTCCTTGACATAAACGGTAACTTGGACGCTTTGGCTCGCCTTATAGAATGCGTCTCTCGAAATCTCTATCAGGCTCTCCGGCAAGTAGATCTCAGACACCGCATCACAATACCCGAATGCATACTCACCGAGCGAAACCACGGATTCCGGCAGAGTAACACTTGTCAATGAGGAACATTTCCGGAATGCATTCTTATGAATCTCTTCCAAACCCTTCGGAAAAATGATGTCGGTAAGCGTTATCGCATCATGGAATGCATTTTCTTCGATCACTTTGACCGTATCCGGCAACTTCACACTCTCCAAGGATTTACAACTCATAAACGTACCCTTTGCTACGGCAGTGATCGACAAATGGGACAGATCAATCGACTCCAAATTCTTGCAAATTCTAAAAGCATCATTCCCAATAGTCGTCACCGATGAAGGAATAACAATCTCCTCGATTGCGCTTGCGGAAAAACAAGCTTCCGGGATCGTTGTGAGTTTACCGGGAAGAACGACCGTCTTCAGCGCATCCATACCGTAGAACTGCAGCTCAGCGAGAGAAAACGTATCTGTGCTGAAAGCAATCGTTTCTACTTCATCGGCATCTTTAAATATGGAAGGCACAATACTCGTGCACTTCGCTGGTATGACGATGGACTTCTGCTCAAGCCCTTCATCCGTTAATCCGAAAATCATCGTTTCATCATCGCCGACCCAAACGAAATAACTGTCCGGGCTTTCCTTCGATACATTCACCTTCGGCGAGTCATCGGATTTGCCGGCTTCGCCGGACGTTTCTTTGTCTTTGCACGCGCTTACAAACGCAAAGGCGATAACCATCGCTAAAAGCAGCGAAATCATCTTTTTCATAAGTGTTCTCCTCGTATAATCTACTTGATCGGCCCCATTATTCTGACGTTCCGCAACTTGCCGAAATCTGGCCGACGCAGAAATTCCACCGATGTCAGAAAATATCACCCGTTTTTAACAACCGTGATTTTAGCATTCGCAGCAAATAATGTCAATTCAATTTGCGAAACCGACAAGCTTATCGGGAGAGTACACATTCATCCCGCTTTGGAAAAATGTTGGTAGTCCTTGGATGTCGTCCAGTCTCCGCCCCAAGTAAATCCGTGGCGGATCAGAAGTTTATAACAAAGGTCGTCGT
>JAAYIQ010000191.1 GCA_012523365.1 Clostridiaceae bacterium | reverse complement strand
GATGGACGGGTTTGAAATATGTGCCCGGCTTCGCGCAATTAAAGATTTTTCCATGACGCCGGTGATTATGTTGACGGCACGCGGAAGCGAATCGGATAAGGTCAAGGGACTTAATGTCGGTGCCGACGATTACATTACCAAGCCGTTCGGTATCCGAGAATTCTTGGCTCGAGTTGCCGCGCAGGTTCGAAGATACGAAGTCGCAATGGCCGCAGCATCGGAATCAAAGACAGAATGCGCAAACGACAGCTCCGACAATCGAAACTTGGATGTTTCGACTCCGGATGTGTCGGGCGTTCGCAGATCCGATTCGGCATTTTTAATGCCGGATCCTTCGGGGGATAGGGAAGTCTTGCGTGCCGGGTCGATCTCGCTCGATGATATCCGGCACCGTGTATATTTGGAAGGTGAGGAGATCGAGATGACCAATCGGGAGTATGAGTTGTTGAAATTTCTGATGAGTCATCGCGGAGTGGCCTTTTCGAGGGATGATCTCTTAAATCGGGTTTGGGGATATGACTATGTGGGCGAAACCAGGACCGTAGATGTTCATGTCCGCCAGCTTCGCAAGAAATTGCTAAACGACGACGCGCGGGATGATTATATCGAAACGGTGCGCGGCAGGGGCTATCGTTTTCGGGAATAAATAAACGCTATATTCGGAGCGCATATGATCAGGAAATTTCAAACCTTTATAGTCCTCATTGTATTGGTTTCCATTTTGATAACCGGTGCTTTTGGGGTGTATTTTCTTTCGGAGTATTCCGAAAGTATCAATCGGCAGACCCTGGTTTCCGTCGGGCGGTTTTTCGAAAGGGAAACGGCTGCCGGTGTTTCATATGCGGAAGCCGGTGCCGCTTGCATACAGATTTTTTCGCGGGAATCCGGTGATGTTCGGATCACGGTGATCGAGCCGTCCGGCAAGGTCTTGTATGACAGTGCCGAAGACGCAGAGAAAATGGACAATCATCTGGATCGATCTGAGGTAATATCCGCGTTTGAGTCGCAAGACGTGGCATATGAGAAGCGTTACAGTCGCACTTTGAGTGTCGATATGCTGTACATGGCGGATTATGACCCGCTTTTTGACACGGTGGTCCGGGTATCGACGCCTTTGGTCGAATACCGGGAAGGTGTTCTGAGAATGCAGTTCGCTTTTCTTGCTGTTATAATCGTCGCGATTCTGGTATTATCCGCTTTTTCTTTCTTTTATTCGAAAAGGCTCACAAAACCGCTGAGAGAGTTAAAAACGGCCGCGGAGTCGCTTTCCGCCTCAGACTATTCGGCTCGAATATCAAGCGGCGGAACCGACGAGATCGGTTCGCTGTCCGCTGCTTTTAACGAAATGGCGGACCGGTTGGAACAAGAGATGAAAGAACTGGAGGACAAGAACAAAAAATTGGCCGAACTTCAGGATATGAAGGCAGAATTTGCCGCAAATGTCAGTCATGAGTTGAAAACGCCTCTGACTTCTATTCGTGGCTTTATCGACACACTCAGGAATGCGGATCAGATGGACACTCAAACACGCAGGCGCTTTCTCGAAATTATCGATATCGAAGCCCAACGTCTCCATCAGTTGATCAATGACGTTCTGCAATTGTCGGATATTGAACGCTTGGAGCAGGAGTACGAAGCCGAGCGCTTTGATATCAATCAGGTGATCGAAGAGGTTGTTTCCATGTTGGAGGAAAAAGCTTCCGAACGAGGTATCGAAATCATCCGAAGTGAGATCGAGCCGTTACCGGTCCTGGCCTCGAAGGCCAGAATGAAGCAAATTCTGATCAATCTTCTGGATAATGCGATCAAGTATAATCGGGAGAACGGGAAGGTATGGATTCAAGTGATCCGGGAGCCGGATCGGATGATTTCGATCTCGGTTCGGGATACCGGCGAAGGGATAGAAGCCGAGCACTTGCCGCGGATTTTCGAGCGGTTTTACCGTGTTGATAAGAGTCGCTCACGCGAACTCGGAGGTACCGGACTGGGTCTTTCGATCGTGAAACACATCTCAAGACTTTATGAAGGCAGTGCGACCGCTGAAAGTGAGGTCGGCAAAGGATCAGTATTTACGGTGAGAATACGCGTCGCCGACGATTTGGTATAATGATCGGAAAGACTCTTACCTCAAAGGCGGTGATATGATGTCCTATGCTTGGGCGGATTTTGTTGAGGAGTGTAAGCAATGTAAGGCTTGCCCTCTTTGCGAGACGAGAAATAATGTGGTGGTTATAAGGGGATCGGTGCGGGCACCGCTGATGTTGATCGGAGAAGGGCCCGGCGCGAACGAGGATCTCCAGGGATTGCCTTTCGTTGGTCAGGCGGGAAAACTCCTGGACCTGCTTCTCAGCGCGTACGGCTTCAGCGGAGATGATTACCATATCTGTAACATCGTCAAATGCCGCCCTCCGGAGAATCGTGTACCGACCGCGGAAGAGGCAAAGGCATGTATGCCGCTCCTCGCGAAGCAAATCCGTTTCGGACGCCCGAAGATCATCGTTTTGCTCGGTAAAACCGCCTATAAGTACTTCATGAGCACTGAAGAAGCAATCGGGAAGGTGAGGGGTCGATTCATCGAGAAAAATGATTTTTTGATCCTGCCCACATTTCACCCCGCATACATACTCCGCAATAACAACGAAAGAATCACCTTGTGGCGGGATATTGGTCTGGTACGCGAAAAGATGGAAGAACTCGGGTTGATCGCCCCGCTTTCCGATATACCGATGATGCCGAAGGGACGCGCATAAAAGATTCCGATCTAATGACCCCGGAAGTTTCGAAAACGATCTGTGACGGCCCTTTTCGCGAATAGAATCAATTATCATGATTCTTGTGCAGCATTTTCGGGATATGTTTGTACTGCAAAATACAACACAGAAATCCCGATATTAACACGAAAAAGGGGCGAGGATATTAACGATCAAACTTGCGGTTGCGACCGTTCCGGCCGCTCCATTTCATTCCTATATCCTTGGTTAATAGTCCTATGATAACACTAAGAATGTTATCAATATGCTGAGTCATTGACGATTACAGAACCAATGAACATTCAAGGTTGTCATTATACACTTGCGATACAAACAACGATTTGATATACTCTCATTCGTCGGCGAGAAATCAATGACGAATATGCCAACGAATCACGTTGCCGAATTGTGTAAGGGTAGCACGACTGCCTCTGGAGCAGTTTGTCTGGGTTCAAATCCTAGTTCGGCAGCCAAAGCCCCGGTCGTTAACGGCCGGGGCTTTTTGATACATAATATGAATTCTGACGACGAAATGTTTGACGGATCAGGCATCACCCTGAGCGTCTCGGAGAAGTCTTTGCTTAAATTTCTTGGGTGTCATTTTCCGGTGTTTCTTAAATTGTGTGATGAAATAGCTCGCATTTGAAAAGCCGGTCTCCATCGCGACCTGACTGACGTTCTTATTCGTGGTTATCAGAAGCTTTTCCGCCTCGGTTACCCGCACATATGTGAGGTATTCCGAGAAAGAGCGCCCGATGGACGCTTTGAAAAATCTGGAAAAGTAACTGTAACTCATATTGCACAGACGTGCCATTTTCTCGGCGCTTACCGTGCGCATATAGTTCTCGTCGATATAACTGAGAACATTTTCCAAACGCGCGATATCTTCGTTGCGGACGGAAGAAGTTACACCCATGTGCACGCCTTGATTGTGCCACTTACGAAGAAACCACAGGAAAATTCTGCAAATGTTGGATCGGACCGCGAGTTCGTATCCGTATTCTTTCTCGTTATACTCCCGGTTCATCTCCTCAACCAGCCCCGGTATCTCTGTTTCGTCCAGTTCCGATGCCGGAATAACTCTCTGCGGGGATGAGTAGGACATAATGAACGGCATGATAAATCGGGCTTCAAAAGTTGATCGAACCGTAGAAAATAAGAGAAACGGGTCGAATTGAAGGCAGATGAACATGCATTCCGCATGACGATGAAAAGAGTGCGGTTCGTTGGCGTTCACCAGGAGCAAATCCCCGTCGGTCAATGTATATTCCCGCCCGCTGACTGTGGCGGTAAACGTGCCTTCCAGCACATAAATCAGTTCGATGTATTCGTGATAATGAGCTGGAATTTCACTCGGATGCCCGGATCTCTCGTGGTAATGAGAACAGAAAGAGACCGCTTCCGTATTGAAAGATCTCCGGATATCTTCGTATTGAGCATTTTTATAGTCAGCTGAATGGATTCCTACGCGCGTCATGATTCTCCTCCGATGTCTGAAATAATGTGAAATTACGTTAGATTGATTATATCGAATAAGACGCACGAGTCAAACAGAATTCGCAAAATAATGACATTATTATCAAATCAAGAATCAACGGAATTGACGATGGAATCGATTAAACCGCGTATTACCGCGTCCGGACGAATTTCAAGCCCGGCACAGATATAGAGGAATTTTCGCAAAGTCAGGTTCACTTCGCCGTTTTCGATCAGGCTATAGTACGAGGTGTTGATTTCGATTTGGTCCGAGAGGGAATGCTGGGAAATCCTTTTTTCCGTTCGAGCTTCGCGAAGCAGGTCGCCGAGCTTCTTGGCGATTTTGTCGGCGTTATTCTCGTCCATAATTATTGATCCGATTTTTTTCATTTCTGACTCCTCTCGTCAAGGACTAAAAGTCCTTGCGCCCATACAAACATCGGTTTGTCAATAAGTTTTTACAAATACTAAACGAAATTACGCGAATCGTCAATACGATATATGCAAAAATCTATAATATATGCCGTATAAATAAGAAATTTATTAACAACAGATAATTTAAATTGACATTATAAATCCTGTTATGCTCTGTATTTGACCGAACCTGTATGATGTACGGGACAAATTACCGTTTTACCGTCGAGGACTTTGTAGCGTATAATGTACGGATAGAATAGGTGTCGATGAAGGAGACTTTCCGATGAACGATATGCGACTTCCCGCTTGGCTTTCCGATGGGATGGTTTTCCAACAAAGAGTCCCGGTGAAGCTTTACGGGAACGCAGCACCATACAACACAGTTACTCTTGAAGTCGTTAAGGATCCGACCGACGGCCGCAGGGTGTCAAAACTTGATACTGATTACGGCGTTATCTTAAGCCTTGAAACCCGAACCGACGAGAACGGGAAATTCACTTTTGTACTTCCGACTTACAAGGCAACCACCGACGCATATACATTTTCTTTTAATTCGGGCATTCAATCGATCAAGATAAAAGACGTCCGATGCGGAGATGTATGGGTGATGCTCGGCTCACGGCCTCTCAGTATTCCGATTTCCCAAACCGCAGCTCCGCGAACACCGCTGAAAAAGAATACACTTCGCCTGATCCGCTTTTTTTCACCGGCACGGTCCGGACTTCGACAGAGTGAGAAATATTCTTTTTCCGGTCCTTCTGAATCGGAATCATCCCGCTGGGCTCATGTACGTGATACCGCTACCTTATCGAAGATCTCTTCTTCAGCCTTTTCGATGGCGTATCACATGGCGGATCAACTGCACTACCCGATCGGCATGATCGATTTGGCGCTCGACGGCTCGTCGATCCTGAGCTGGCTTTCGCGCGAGTCGATCGAAGAAGATAAAGAGCTCCTGTCCGTCCTTAAAGACAAGAAGATGTATCTTTCGGAAGCGGATTGGGCGGCATTCTTTTCAGACCGGCGAAATGATATTGAGACCGGCACGTCTGACGTAGCCCGGGATCGGATGAAGTCTGACCAAGCAGTGCCGTCCAAAGAGAAGGAATCCGAAAATTCAAGCACCGTTCCCGTTTCGGCTGGAGATGACAAGGAGAAAACCCCGTCGGATAATCAAGATGTTTCCGGTAATTTGAAAGCAATATCCGCCCGTGAGATTTCAGAGGCTTTGATCCGGCATGATTTGAGGGAGGATCTAAAGGCTGAATCCCTGATGACGGTGATGTACAATTATAAATTGTCCGGATTCAAGGATACTGCCATAAGGGGAATTGTATTTGCTCCGGATTGTTTTGACAGTGAATTGACCCATATTTATCCCCGGCTGATGCGCAGTCTTTTGATCTGTCTTTCAGCGGTGTTCGGACCGAGCGAGATAGAGGATCAACATGCAGTTCCTTCATTGATCCTTTTGGCGGTATCACCGGAGAATTTGGATCCGAAGAAGCCTGGCCAATACATAGAATTGAACGAAACCCTCGTGGCAATTCGCAGAAAATTTCCGATGAAGATCGGCATTTTGGGTCAGCATGATCTTCTGCTGCCACAAAAGACAAAAGCCTTCACGATCGGTCAGCGCTTGGCGTCGATTGCCTTAGGTATTCATTTTACACCGAAAATGCCTTCATCGTCGCCTGAGTGCATCGGTGTTGAAATCGTTTCCAATAAAGTGATGATGACGTTTGACAATACGGTAGAAGGCTTGTGGCTCGCTGAAAATGAGTCTGTTCTCCGAGGTTTTGCGATATGCGGCGAGGATCGTATTTATATGCCCGCAAACGCAAAAATCCTACATGGTATTCGCGTAATGGTTTGGCATGACGAGATTTCTGAACCGGTCGGTGTAACATACGGTTACGGTCCAATCCCTCATCAGGCGACATTTCGGAATCGGGCGGATCTTCCGGTTCTGCCGTTCCGTTTCGACCGAGAAAAATCAGTTTACTCTCCCGATCTCTCCTTCACGTCGTGCGATCAACTCGAATTGATCGGAAGAAAGAACTGGGATCTTCCGTTCGAGCGACTTCCCGTGTATGAAACATTTAAGGGGAAGTGCGAGATTGAACGGGAGATGCTGAACAAAACGGAGGGCTCCGCATCGCTTCATCTTCGTTATACGACCGAGAACAGCCTGGTCGTCGTCGGACCGGTTTTGGAGTATGTTACTCTGTTTGCTCCTCTGGATCTTAAACCTTTTCGCAAGATTTCCGTGGATGTATTCAACCCGGACTTAGCGGAGAAGAAACTGACGATCGAAGGCTTTCGCGGAGAGGCGACGATTATGGTCGGGCTTCGTTGGCAAACCTTGGTTTTGGAACTGGAAGGAGAAGAAGGACTGATGCTGGACCGTCTGGAATTCCGTTTTTTTGACACGAATAAAAGCGGTGAATTGTACATGGATAATATTCGTTTCCTTCCGTAAGTCGAAGCGAATCAGTTTCGGAAAGGATGACACGCAATGTTCGAAGAGCTTCTTCCGGCCGTTGAGAAAAGCATATTGGAAGCCGCAGGATCGATACCGGTGGTATTCGAAGGGATTGAGCACTGTTTTGAGCAGAGCGCTACTTTCCCGGAATCAAGTCGTCACTCATCTCACGAGCTTTTGTATCTTCGGTCGGGTAAGGCGGAATTGAACATTGAGGGGAAAATGGTGCCGTTGGATCGCGGAACGACCCTGGTCATTCGTCCGAACGTCAGCCATACCATCAGAGTCGTGAGCGGGCAGGCCGACATGGTCGTCCTGTATTTCGGTTTTTCGCAGGATCTAAAGGAAGCACAGGAAGCGCTTCGAAGGAATTCCTCCTCGATGCGTACTGATCAAAAAGAGCCAAGAACCGGTCCGTCTTCTTCGTTAACGCTGTTCGGAGTATCGTCAAAGCCGTTGGAAAGCTTTCTTGATTTTGCGACCGGACAGGACGATGACAAACAAAACGCATTTTTTCTGACCGTTTCCGGTCGAAGTCGCGAGGACATCGGAGATTTGGTTGAACGGATCATGAAAGAGAGCGCGGCGGAGGCATACGGGAAAGAACTGATGATGCAATTTCTTACCATGGAGCTTCTGGTGGCACTGTCAAGGGCTTTGCGAGAGGAATGGGAGGAGTCCCTGCGCGTTCGCCACGGCAAAGCACGTGAACTGGTACTGATTGCACGAGATTACCTCAAACAGAACTTCAACCGTGGCGTATCGGTCGCGGACGCGGCCTCGTATGTCTTTTTGAGCCAGGGCTACTTTACCCGCGCTTTTCGAGATGAGTTCGGAGTCAGCCCGATGAGTTATCTGATGAAGGAACGGGTGAGCGCCGCATGTAAACTGCTTGAACAGAAGGAAATCAAAGTCAGCGGGATCGCGACCCAAGTGGGATTTTCGAGTCCGCAAAGGTTCAATGTTGCCTTTCGAAAACAAACCGGTATGACACCGGTCCAATATCGGAACAAAATGCTGAAGGAAGACTAGACTCTTCCGCTTCAATCAATGAACAGAAAAGTGAGGACAAGGTTATGAGCAAGAATGAGACTCCCGTTGAAGCCAAAAGGACAGGCATTGATACACAAAGAATTCGCAAAGCGGTACGGGAGATCTTGGTCGCAATCGGTGAAGATCCCGAGCGTGTTGGGATTGCGGAGACCCCGGATCGGGTCGCGAAGATGTACGAGGAAATTTTTGCCGGTATGCACCGGGATATTAACGATGATATCAAAACTTTTGTCGAAGAAGGAAATGACGAGATGATACTGATCGGAGACATTCCGTTTTATTCGATGTGTGAGCATCATTTGCTTCCTTTTTTCGGTAAAGCGCATGTTGCGTACGTTCCGACCAAGGGTAAGATTCTCGGCCTTTCCAAGGTTGCGCGTATCGTGGACACCCTCTCTCGCAAGCCTCAACTGCAGGAGCGGTTGACCTCCGAAATTGCCGACACGATTCAGTCAGCGGTCGGTGCGGACGGCGTGTGTGTCGTGATCGAAGCAGAACACCTGTGCATGACGATGCGCGGGATCCGAAAGCCCGGATCAAAGACAGTCACTTCCGCGATGCGTGGAAGGTGTCGTTCGGACGCACGGACGAGGGCGGAAGCACTTTCGCTGATCAATCGACCAAGAGGGTAAGGAGACAATATGATTTCCGGTGAAATGTGCGAGTACCGAGCAAGAAATTTCCGATTGCCCATCGGCGGCAAAACTTATGTTATGGGGATCCTGAACGTGACCCCCGATTCTTTTTCCGACGGCGGACGGTTTTTCTCTCATGAAGATGCCCGTCGGCATGCGTATCAACTCATTTCTGAAGGTGCGGACATCCTGGATATCGGAGGTGAGTCAACCCGACCCGGGCATGTTACCGTCAGTGAGCAGGAGGAGAAAGACCGTGTGATACCGATCATTCGGACTCTTTTTCCGGACGTAAATATTCCGATATCCGTCGATACCTCGAAGTCCGGGGTTGCCGCCGAGGCGGTTGAGGCAGGAGCTTCGATCATCAATGATGTATGGGGACTGACAAAGGATCCGATGATCGCATCTGTTGCCCGCGACAGCGGAGCCGGACTGGTTTTGATGTTTAACGCGACCGACCCGGATCATTATCGCAATTCGGGAAATATTGTGGAGGATGCGATCGCTTTTCTTTCCGAGAGTGTGAATACGGCACTTCGATCGGGAGTAAGAGATGATCAGATCATGCTGGATCCCGGTATCGGATTCGGAATGGATCATCGAAGGTCATTCGATTTGGTCCGGGGGATCGGAAAGATTAAGGATCTCGGCTTTCCGGTCCTTATCGGTCCGTCCCGCAAAAGATTCATCGGTGCGGCGCTCGGAATTTCGGAGGCATCTCAAAGAGACGGCGGAACCGCCGTAATTAGTTCTCTGGCCGGGTATGTCGGAGCCAACGTTGTAAGAGTTCATGATGTCAGAGGCGTTTCGCAGGCTCTGATATTGTCGGATATTATTTCGGGGAAAGTGGATTATAAGGAGGACTTATCATGGCAAAGAAATTGAATACGTATCGTAACCGAATCATTCTGAAGGGAATGCGATTCATGGGCACGACCGGCCTTTTTGAGTTTGAGAGGACAACTCCTCAGCCTTTTATCGTAAATCTGACATTGTGTTTTCGCGAAATGAAGGCGGGAGGCACGGACAAACTTTCCGACACCGTCGACTACGGATTGGTTTTTTCGTCGGTTCGTGATATCGTCGAAGGAACCCGCTATGACCTGATTGAAGCGCTTGCGGAAGCGATCGCTTTTAAGGTATTCACGGGATTTCCGGTCGTTGATGCATTGGAGGTCTGTGTAAAGAAGCCGCAAGCACCGGTCGAGGGTAAATTTGATTACATGGGCGTCACTCTTTTCCGGGAACGCGTCATTAAGAAAACTGAAGAGGAATAATGAGCCGCGCATATTTATCGATGGGAAGCAATATAGGAGACCGCGAGGGATTCCTGAACCAAGCGCTCCGCAAGTTGTGCGAGGATCGGGAAATTCGGATCGAGGCGGTTTCGTCGATATTTGAGACCGATCCGGTCGGTTTTACCGAGCAACCGGATTTTCTGAACATCGCGGTACGCATCCGTACCGATAAGACGCCCGAGGATTTACTGTCGTTGATCCAAGGCATCGAACGTGACCTCGGTCGAGTTCGCGAACGTCGCTACGGGCCGAGAACCATCGACATTGATATTTTGCTTTTCGAAAATCAGGAACGCAAGACGGAGCGGTTGACGATTCCCCATCCGAGAATGCTAGAACGGGCTTTTGTACTGATTCCTCTTCGTGAGGTGATGCGTGACTTATCGGCACCGATACCCGCAGAATCCGGCGTGCGATATTACGGAGAAACACAGACGATACCGGATGTCGACCCCTCCGACGATATCGAAATGTTGGGCAAAACACCGAGTTGAAGAGCCGAGAAAAACCGCTATAATGATATGGTGTGACACCGACTAAGGAGGATTTGATGAGCGATAATATTGAAAACAAAGGGAACACGGGAGCGCCGACCGGTAAAACACCGGAAGGAACCCCGGCCGTAAGCCGGAGCTCCGGACGGGACGGATACAGAAACAGCGGCCGAAGAGGCGGCTCCGGAGGTTCGGATCGACCCAACCGGCCTTCTTCGGGATATCGAAAACCCGGTACCGGCACCAGCGAGAAAGGTGAGGGACAGAACACGAATGCGCCGACCGATCGCAACCCGCAAAGACGGGAGGGCGGAAACGACAACAGGAGAAGAGGTCCGCGTCCCGGCAACCAACCTGTCTCCCGGAACGGGAGTAATCCTTCGGGTCGGGGTCAAAATACGAATCCGAATAAGCATATAACGCGGGAGATAAATCCCGAGGATAAAGAGCGTAATCAGTCCGGTGGGAACAAAGAGAACAGGCCGAGGACTCAGAATCAGAACGCCGATCGTTTGTCCAACAGAAGTGAGCGAAGGCCGGAGAGAAAGACCGAACAGAAGACTTGGGCAAGGAACATCCGCTCGGAAGAGACAAGCGAGGATATTCGCAAGGATAATGAGCGGATTGAGAAGGAGATCTGGCTGGAAATTGCCGGAATCCACATGATGAAACTCGACTGAATCGGAGGTTTACGGAAATGTTTTCCGAGGAACCGTTTAAGTACCGGGACGCCGTTCTTCTGAATCAGGAGGTTTTGCGTCGCGGACACATCGGATTTCATATGCCGGGCCACATCGGGGCCCGGTTTTTCGATGATAATGACTGCCGACGTTTGATTGCTTCGGATACAACGGAGCTCTCGTCGACCGATGATCTGCATCATCCCAAGGGGGCCGCACTTGATTCTCTTGAATATGCCGCCGAGGTTTTCGGAAGTGCGTACTCCTTTTATCTTTGTTCCGGGGCAACGACCGGGATCCGAATCATGTTGTCTGCTGTATTGGACGAGGAATCAGTACTCTTGCTCAGTCGTTCGGTTCATATGTCTGTTATATGGACGTTGAGCATTCTGGGATGCCGGTACCGTTTCCTGCCCCTGAGGACAAGTCTCTCCGCTGATCTCTCGCCTTTTGTCCCTGTTGATCCGGTCGTGCTGGAGGCGGTTTTGGAAACCAATCCGGACATAACGGATTTCCTGGTTACCTCGCCGGATTATTACGGTAACTGCGCCGATTTGGCCGCATTGTCGGAGATTTCACATCGTCATGGTTGCCGCCTGTTGGTCGACGAGGCGCACGGGGCACATTTCGCATTCGGAGGAGACTCTTTTCCCCGATCCGCGATGAAATGCGGTGCGGATATTTCGGTGCAAAGTCTTCATAAGACACTTCCGGCATTAACGCCGGCTGCAATGATACATGTATCCGGGAGAGCGCAGGCGAGCGGATACGTTTCGAAATCCCGGATCGAATCCGGTCTTTGCATGTATGAAACCTCCAGCCCCTCCTTTGCGATCGCTTCTTCAGCCGAGCTTTGCATCACCCGAATGAAGGAGCTCGGCGCAGAGGTATTCGAGGAAACGGCGGACAGAGTCCGTCGTTTGATCGGGGAGCTTGAAGATGTGAACGGAATACTGTTGCCGGACAGACGAGCGGGGATGTCGAGGGATCCGCTTCGTATGACGATCAATACCGAAGGCACCGGGATCGGCGCTCCGGACATTCGGGAAGCGCTCGAAAAACTTGGGATTTACATCGAATTCTCGGATCCGGTGCGCTTGGTAATGATTTTTTCGGTTCTTCACAAAGAAAACGAATTCCGAAGACTCGGTGAAGCCCTGAAGGAGATGTTCTCGCGACCCGCCGAAAACGGTCTGAAATACAGAGACGATCTCGCAAAAGTCAGCCGCTCCGTTTCCGCGGCATACGCGCACCTGCCGGAAAAGGCCGTTGATTTACGCAAGGCGGTTTACGGGCGACATCGGTCCTCAAATTATCCAATCGACGATTGTGCCGGAAGGATTTCCGCAAAGCCGATATCGTTTTATCCGCCCGGAATCCCTTTTCTGTGGCCGGGAGAAACCGTCTCGAGAGAAATTGCCGATCTTTTCGCTTATGCGGACCGTTCCGGTATTATGTCAGTCGGATTGTCGGACGGCTTTTTCTCGGCTCTGGAACCGTATTCGAAACAGCATCCTTTCTAAATTATTCAATTTCACCGTATTGCGTCCGGTGCTTTACAAATTGCTGATGATTTGAGATATAATAAACATGAGGAAGGTAAGAATGTCAGACAAAAGAGGACTGTTCATCACCTTTGAGGGAATCGACGGAAGCGGCAAATCGACGCAGATCCGTAGGCTTCGGGATTTCTTGGAAACTAATGGGCATAGTGTCGAGTTGATTCGTGAGCCCGGAGGGACCGCCATCGGTGAGAAAATTCGCTCCTTGCTCCTTGACAAATCAAACGGGGAGATGTCATTTGAGACCGAACTGCTGCTTTACGAAGCGGCTCGCGCTCAAATTGTGAACGAGAAAATCGTTCCGTCGATCCGAGCCGGGAAAGTCGTGGTTTGCGATCGGTTTTTCGACTCTACCACCGCATATCAGGGATATGCGAGAGGGTTGGACTTGTCGGAGATCAATCGGCTGAACCGATGGGCAACCGGCGGACTTGAGCCCGACATCACTTTTCTTATGGATTTACCCGTCACGGAAGCAATGAAAAGGATGGTGGGCAGATCGGGAGGTTCGGATCGACTTGAGGTTGAGGGATCCGATTTTATGGAAAAGGTGAGAGAGGGGTACCTGGCAATTCTTACTCGCAATCCGAGGATGATCCTGCTGGACGCCACAGATTCGGCAGACACTATTTTTCAGAAAGTCCAACGTATCGTTTGGGAGGTAATGAACAAATGAAATTGGTTTTCGCTATCGTACACGACGAGGACAGCCCGAGACTCATGGCCGAATTGAATAAGTCCGGCTTCCGGGTAACCAAGCTCAATTCATCCGGAGGCTTTCTTCGTTCCGGCAACACAACTTTGATGATTGTCGTCGAGGAAGATAAGTTGAATGAAGTAATTGAGCTGATTCGCAAGTATTCATCGAGCCGGCAATCCGCAATCAATACCAACGTGACCCCGTCCGCAATGGGCGGTGCGTACATCCCTTATCCGGTTGAGGTCATGGTCGGCGGGGCAACGGTTTTTGTTGTGAATGTCGAACAATTTGAGAAAATGTGATGAGTCTGTTTTCTCGTATCATCGGACAACGAGCGGCCAAGGAACAGATCCGGTCGTTGCTTCGTGGTCGGCCGAGACAGGTGTATCTGATAGCGGGACCCGAGGGGATCGGAAAAAGGATGTTTGCCTCCGCCATGGCGAAGACGGTTTTGTGTGCGAATCCCGATGAGAACGGAGATTGCGGCATTTGCGGTCCGTGCAGATATTTTGAGGCGGGAACTCATCCGGACTATATCCGGCTTTCCCCGCAACCCGCCGAGAAGAATATACGTGTTTCTCAGGTGCGCGATAAGATCGTGAGCGATGTGCATCTCTTTCCTCAGATTTCCGGAAGAAAGGCATATTTGATCGAGGCAGATTTTCTGAATGAGGAAGGGCAGAACGCCCTTCTTAAAACATTGGAAGAGCCGCCGGAATCCGTTATCTTTTTGTTGACCGTGACGGACACCGATAAGTTGTTGGAGACCATTCGATCTCGATCGGTTACGATATCTTTAGTTCCCAATACAGAAGATGAGATCCTTAGAATTCTCTCCGAACAGACCGAAGCGGATGAGAACGAAGCGCGAATGATTGCGTCTGTTTCCAAGGGAATTCCCGGGTCCGCGTTACGTTTGACCGGCGACGGCTCGTTCTCCGGAATCCGGGAAACGGTTTCAGAGTTGTTAAACGACATGCCGGTGATCGGTTATTCTGAGCTTCTTTCGGACCGGTATTCGTTTTTTGAAGATAATAAAGATCGTATCGGTGAGGTGTTGACGGTTTTCGAAATGGGCCTCGGTGATGTGGCGATGTTGCTTTTCGATCCCGACCGCTCTTCCTTGCGGGTTGTCGATAAAAGAGATAATATAATTCGGACGATTCAACGAGAGAAGATCAGCGGCGGTTCCGTTGACAGGGCTTCCGCCGCAGTAACCGCGGCTTCCCGGGCAATTGCCTCCAATTACAGTTTTGAGTCCGCTGTTTGTACAATGCTTCTTTCAGTTCATAAGGAGTTTCAACATGGTTAAGGTGGTTAGTATACGGTTTCATGACGCCGGGAAATCATATCATTTTGATCCGGCAGATTTCCGACTTCATCTGGGTGATTCGGTGATTGTGGAAACCAGCGAAGGCTACGATATGGGTTATGTATCGGAAGAAACGGTTGATCTTCCGGAGGACCAGATTGTTCGCCCGCTTCGCTCGGTCCTTCGAATGACAAACGAAGAGGACCAAAGAAAGTATGAAATCAAGAAAGAAAAAGAGAAGGAAGCTTACGAAATCTGTCTCCGCAAGGTTGAGGACAGAGGACTGAAGATGAATTTGGTTAATGCGGAATACAGCCTGGACGGCAAAAAGGTTGTGTTCTTTTTCACGGCGGATGGGCGAGTTGATTTTCGAGAGTTGGTCAAAGATCTTGCGGCGATTTTCCGTATACGAATCGAGTTAAGACAGATCGGGGCGCGCGATCAAGCCAGAATGGTCGGCGGGTTGGGGATGTGCGGAAGAGAGTTGTGTTGCTGTTCCTTTCTGGACGGCTTCATTCCGGTTTCGATCAAAATGGCCAAGGAGCAAGGGCTTTCGATGAATCCATCAAAGATTTCGGGAGCATGCGGCCGTTTAATGTGCTGTCTGAAATACGAGCAGGAAGCCTATGAGGATGCGCACGCGCGTCTGCCGCGCCAAGGTGACATCGTCATGACCCCCAAGGGACAGGGCATGGTCATCAGCACTGATCTTCTTCGTGAGCGGGTGGCAGTTCGTATGGAGAGTGAAGATATGTCGGATAATGAGCATTTCGAAGCAACGGAAGTCACAGTTCTTTCCAGAAAGGGGAAACGCATATGTCCCAGAGAGGAAGGGAAGAAGTGTGCGCACCATGGAATTTCGGATGAAGATGAAGCGAATTCCGAGTCGGGCGAGAATGGTGCGGGTGATTTGAAATTTGACGGGGCGGCGCCGGATTTTTCGGAAGAAAACGAATAGTAGACAATCAAAGAAAACGATTTGCGAAGACTTTTATGACGTTGCAACATATGAAAGCAAATGATAAAATGCATTCGGAGATTGGAGGTAATCTATATGGCATATGTAATTTCTGATGCTTGTATCTCGTGCGGAAGTTGTGAAGGCGAATGCCCGACCGGCGCGATCAGCCAAGGCGATACTCAGTATAACATCGACGCATCTTCCTGCATTGATTGCGGAGCTTGCGCAGCGGTTTGTCCCGTTGACGCAATTTCACCCGCATAATGACGCGAACCGGGAACAAATGAAGTCGCCCTCCGGGACTTTTCGGTTTCGGGGGGCTTCTCGGTATTCGGAAGAGACCGGAGGGAATACGGCATATGGCTGAAGATTTCTTTGATCCCGTAACGGAGACGATCGAGGATCTGGGCCGTAAAGGATTCCGACTGATTCAGAGGAAGGACGGCTTTCGGTTCGGTGAAGATACCGTTCTTCTTGCTTATTACGCGGCCGAGGTTGCTCCGAAATTCAAGCGTGGCACAAAAGCTTTGGATCTTGGTGCGGGATGCGGAGCTTCGGGAGTTCTTCTCGCGGCACGGCGCCCTGATGTACGGATTGACGGAATTGAGATTGACGCCGCCTCTTTTAACGTGTTTTCCCGCAATGTTCGAATGAACGGACTGATCGATCGCGTTCGGCCGATTCAGGGGGATATACGTGATTTTCCGGATGCGCGGAATGTATTATGTGCTTCCTACGACTTCGTTTTTTTTAATCCGCCGTACGGAAACCCGAATTGCGGGCCGGTCACACAGCCGGAGAACAAAACCGAATCGCTCCGAAACGCTCGATTTGAGATAAACGGGAGACTTGTGGATTTTTTCAAAACTGCAGCCGATGCACTTCGTCCCGGAGGGATTATGGCGATGGTTCATCGATCGGTGCGCCTCCCTGAGGCGATGAGAGTCCTTTTGGAGAACGGATTACAACCTATCGGTTTACGAATGATTCATCCCCGGGCAGACGCGCGAGCGACGGCTTTTTTACTTTCCGCTCGCAAAGGCGGCAAACCCGGCGGATTCTTTGCCGAAGCCCCACTGATCCTTCGTAACGGAGACATGATAATGACCGAAGAGATGAATCGAATATATACGGACGGAGAATAGCATGCTATACATTGTCGGCACACCGATCGGTAATTACCTGGATATCTCCGAACGTGCGAAGGAGGTCTTGCGATCGGTCGATCTCATTGCATGTGAGGACACGCGGGAAACCGGAATTCTGATGAAGGCGATCGAAGCGCAAGGAAAGCTCATAAGCTATCACGAGCACAACCGCGCGGCCCGTGAAAAGACTATTCTGGAGAACCTGTCGGCCGGAAAAGATATTGCATTGGTGTCCGATGCAGGGATGCCCTGCATATCGGATCCCGGTGTTGAACTTGTCAGACTCTGTGTTGAAAACAATATTCCGGTGACATCGATACCGGGTCCGACTGCTTTTGTAACCGCGCTGTCCTTATCCGGAATCGATACCCGAAGGTTTACCTTTGAAGGTTTCATTCCGGCAGAAGGAAAGGAACGGAAGGCGAGACTTCGGGCGATCATGGAATCGGAGATAACCGTTGTCATATACGAGGCTCCCCACAGGCTGATCAAAACGCTGAGCGAGATGATTTCTCTCGGTATGGGTGGGAGAGAAGTGGCGGTTAGCAGAGAATTGACAAAAAAATACGAGCAAGTGATTCGCGGAACGGTTGCGGAGGCTGCGACACATTTTTCCGGGCAGGCTCCAAAAGGTGAATTTGTTCTTGTCATCGGGAAACCGGTGTCCGAGAATTTCGTCGAAAAGGTCGCGGAAGAGAAGAATATCGATGCCCGGATCATCGATCTTGCCGATCAGGGGTTTTCAACAAGGGAAATCTCGTCAATTCTTGCCGAAGAACTCAGTGTGAGCAAAAATGTAATATACTCAAAAGCACTAATGGTGTTAAAATACCGTAAAGAACAGAAGGGATAACGGAGGATCGATTTGTTTGCTTCAGGTGACAGAGACGACCCGCTCATGGATTTCGGATCGGCCGCATTCGCGGATATAGCGGGCCGCATATCCATCGGGGATCTATTGGAGGAGGTCAGCCTTTGTACTTTTTCGGCTGACCCCAAGGATATGCGTTTCTGTTTTTCGGGCGGCATGGCGGAAGTGATCGGTAAGGAAGCTTCCCAACCGATGTTGATCGAGGCCTTTGCGCAGTACATTCCGGAGGATGACAGAGAGCGGGCACTCTCAGAGTATCGAACCGCCTATGAACTCCTTCTCTCAGGGAAGCGGAACGTGGTCTCATTCGAACATGCGATCCGGAAATCCTTCGAGGAGGATATCTGGGTTTGCGTATATATGCAAAAGGTGACCGTTTCTGATACGAAATTAATATTCGGAATGCTCATGGACCGAACCCGATCCATGTCAGAACGCATTTTGTCACAATTGTTTTCTGACGGAATATCCGAATTTGTTTTTTATTATGACACGGTTACCGATATCGTCTATATCAATTCGTACCTCAGAGATGTGCTCGAGCTTCCGAACCACTACGTCGAGAATGCATCAAAAGAGATTTCGAGCCTCATACATCCGGACGACCAACCTGTTTTTTTCAATGCTGTTGAAACTTTCCTTCATCGTCGCAACGAATTTTCGATCAGTGATTTCCGGATCTTGTCGCCGTCTCGCGGAGAAATATGGGTGCATTCCTGCGGCGTGTCAAACTATGACATCAGCGGATCGACAAGATATTTAACCGGCCTTCTGATTGATGTTACGGAGCGCAAAAAATCCGATTTCATGCAAAAAAGCATCATCGAAGGAACATCCGCTATCGTCTTCACGGCGGATGTGAACCGGTCTACCATCTCGTTTTCGGAAAATATTCGTCATCTGTTTCCCGAAGCGCCCCTTGAGATTCAAAGCGACCTCGTCGATTTTATCACGGACTTTATCATTCCTGAGGACCGCATGCGTTTTCGTGAGCCGATCGAAAAGATGCTCGACGGAAAGACCGACCGTTATTCGGTAGAATTCAGGGTGAAGAAGTCAAACGGCCGAACCGTTTGGCTGGCCAGCAGAGGAAAAGCTTTTTTTGACTCCAGTCGCCAATCTACAATGATCGTCGGCACGATTTTTGATCTGTCCAGTATGAATGAGGTTCGGGAACTGGTCGAGAAAACCAGTTATCTTCATGAGATCAGCGGACTGCCGACGCGTGAGAGGCTGATTCGTGATATCGAGAAGGTCATCAATGACCGGAATGTGCTTTCCGCAGCGGTAATTTTGGTCGATATCCGCGGGTTTCATACGTATAACGATCGGTTCGGCAGAGATACCGGCGACGACATCCTGCACGATCTCGGCAAAACACTGCAGGATCGGCTTCCGAGCGGTGGCTCGCTGTATCACATCGGCATCGACTTGTTTTGCGTTCTCTGGCCTCACGCGACCCGCATCCAGGCGGAGAGATTTATGGAGCAAATCCAGGAAGAAGCGGAGCGACCGCTGATCATCGGCGGCGACTCCATATATGTTTCGTTTTCGATGAGTTCCGCATTGTTTCCGTCTTGCGGTACCACAGCGGAAGAACTGGTTGTCAATGCCGAGATCACCCTTCACAAGGTGAAGCAGAATAAAAGGAAAAAGCACGCGATATATTGCCCTACGGACAAGCGAGAGCTCAAGGAACGATTGGATTTCGAATTTCAACTATCCAGAGCCATACGCAACGGCAAGGAGAGTTTTCGGATTTTCTATCAGCCTTTGATTCGAACACTAAGCGGTAAGGTCGTTGGCGCGGAAGCGCTTCTGCGCTGGAACATCCCGGGAAAAGAAGATGTTCGCCCGGAAAAGGTAATCGCTGTCCTGGAAGCAACCGGACAAATGGAACAAGTCGGAAGTTGGATTCTGGAGCGGGTGATTCGGCAATGCGCTCAATGGCTCAAAGCCGGAGTTGACCCGGATTTCTTCATCCACGTCAACATCACAGCTGAGGATCTGGCTCGCCCCGGCTATTCGGATACCGTTGTTGGCCTGATTCGGAAGCATTCGATTCGTCCGCATAATCTTGTACTCGAGATTACGGAGACTTCTCTCATGCGCAGTATTTCGACATGCAGACAGAACTTGATTCGTTTGCGCAACGCAGGAATACGTATTGCCATTGATGATTTCGGAACCGGTTATTCATCGCTGAGTTACCTTCGCGAACTCCCGATCGATGAGGTTAAGATCGACCGGGCGTTTGTTGAAGACATCCAGAATGATCGCTTTAATCGTTCCTTTATATCGGCAATCGTGCTTCTCGCGCACAGCATCTCCAAGGAAGTGTGTGTGGAAGGTATTGAGACTTCCGATAAAGCCCGGGCGATTACCGAAATGAAGGCGGACTATCTGCAGGGTTTCTACTACGGCTGTCCGACCGAACCGGTGAAATTCGAAGGGAAATTTCTTTCTTTGAAAAGATCCAAGACGTCGGAGACGGAAGCGGAAACGACGGAATGCGATACCGGGACGGATTCACCGGGCTGATCATGATGGCCCGTATCGATTGATCTTCATTGTAAATCACGGTGCGTTTGGTTATAATCAACGATTATGCAAGCCTTAACATAAGGGGGGTCTTTTCATGCATCCGAAAAAGCCGTTTTACCTGACGACGCCGATCTATTACCCGTCCGGCGACCCGCATATCGGGCATTGTTACACGACGCTCGCCTGCGACGTCGTCGCACGGTATAAACGAATGCAAGGCTTTGACGTGATGTTTTTGACGGGGACCGACGAGCACGGGCAGAAAATCGAGAAGAAGGCGCTCGAAAAGGGAGTCACGCCCAAGGAATACGTCGATGTATATGTCAATAACTTTAAGCGCCTCTGGGAGCGTCTGGGGATCACCTATGACCGTTTTATCCGTACGACCGACGATTATCACGTGGAATCCGTACAGAAGATATTTAAACAGCTCTACGATAAGGGCTTTATCTATAAGGGCGAATATAAGGGCCGGTATTGCACTCCCTGTGAGTCGTTCTGGACCGAGAGCCAGGTCGTCGACGGGAAATGCCCGGATTGCGGCCGTGAGGTGACGGAGGCGAGGGAAGAGGCGTACTTTTTCCGCCTGTCCGATTTCTCGGAGCGTCTCGAAAAGCTCCTGACCGACCCCGAGAAAAGCTTTCTGGAGCCGCAGAGCCGCGTCAACGAGATGGTCAACAATTTCATCCGCCCCGGCCTCGAGGATCTGTGTGTCTCAAGAACGAGCTTTACCTGGGGCATCCCTGTGACCTTTGACGACAAGCATGTCGTCTATGTTTGGATCGATGCGCTTTCCAACTATATCACTGCCCTGGGTTTCATGAACGAATCATTTTCCGATTACGACAAGTACTGGCCGGCGGACATCCATGTGATGGCCAAGGAGATCATTCGTTTTCATTCGATCATCTGGCCGGCGATGCTGATGGCACTTGAACTGCCGCTTCCGAAGAAAATCTACGGGCACGGCTGGATCACCTTCAGCGGGACCAAGATGGGCAAGTCGACCGGAAACGTTGTCGATCCGTTCATCCTCGCGGACCGTTACGGCGTCGATGCGTTGCGCTACCATCTCCTGCGCGAGATGCTTTTCGGGATGGACTGCCCGTTCACCAATGAGATGATGCTGAATCGAGTCAACAGTGATCTGGCGAACGACTTGGGAAACCTCGTATCGCGCACCGTCGCAATGGTGACTAAGTATTTCGGCGGCAAATTGCCGGAGGCGCGTGAGAGCAAGCCGGAGGATGAAGAACTCATCCGGATGGCGGCATCTCTTAAGCCCTTTGTCGAGGAGAATTACGAGAGCTTTCACATCGCAGCGGCGATCACCGAGATATTCAAGGTGATCTCGCGCGCGAACAAGTTTATCGATGAGAATACACCCTGGATCCTCTATAAGAATGAGAAATCGCACGCGCGCCTGGCGTCGGTCCTCTATCGTCTCATAGACACGATCCGGATCGTCAGCGTCCTTCTGTCGCCGGTGATGCCCAACACGATGCCGGAGGTCTGGAAGCAGATCGGCGCATCCGCGGAGGAGACGACATGGGAAAGCGCCGGAGTAACGGACGGGTTGTCCGCAAACGCGACCGTATCCCCCGGAAACGTCTTGTTCCCGAGAGTCGATATCGAAAAGGAACTCGCGGAACTCGCCGGAATTTCCGGAGCGGTTCCCTCGGTCGAGTCGAAGTTGGCAGAGCCCGGGACGGAGTGCGCTCCGGCCGTCGAGGAGCCCGCCGTACGACCAGTTAAGCCCGAGATCACTTACGACGACTTCTCGAAAATGGATCTGCGCGCCGCGCGCGTCGTCTCCTGCGAGAAACTCGAGAAGTCTGATAAACTCCTGAAATTCGTCTTGGACGACGGGACCGGCG
>JAAYIQ010000190.1 GCA_012523365.1 Clostridiaceae bacterium | reverse complement strand
ATTTCCGTGAAACACAGAATCAGTGTTTTTCTGCAACGAGAGCGATGATATGTACGAAAGCAATATTCCGAGGAGATAAGCGTTTCGTCCGTAGTTTCGTCTCATTTGGGAGCTCGAGGCGGCTTCGAACACGTACCAAACCTCGACGAGAGAACCGTTTCGTAGTTTCGCCGTTTCGTACCGATTATTATCGGTAGAAATCCGTCAATCGCGCTCTTTGTATGCATTAGAATGTACTGCTAATGTCAAGCATGCAGCAAATCCGTCGGCCGGGCACTCCGCTTCGCGAACGCACTTCGAGTATTTTAAGCATTCCGGATCATGACCCGATTGGCCGCAGGAAAACTGCAACTGAGTTACCCTAGACCATTTTCTTGTTAACTTTTCACGGAATTAGGTGAAGAGCCTTTTGAGCAGGCCTTTCGATATATGTTAATAATCACTAGATTTGATTCTGGCAATATTCCGCATACAGGGTCAGAAGTTCGGTTTGAATTGAATTCATGGACTGTTGGAGTCTGGACAATTCTCTCAGATTCTTTGCATCAATTGCCATTCGAATCTCTTTGAACACGGAAACATAATCCGCTGTGTCCTTTGCTAAACGATTGCGAAGACGATCTATTTCTTTCCATAGGGATTCGTCATATTGATTTTTCTCGTCATGCATCGGAAGGACCTGGCGAAGTCGATTGAGGCTGTCGGGAATGATACGATCTGACAGTTCAGTCTGCCAACGATCGAGCATTGCGTGGGCATAGGAAGCGATCAGCGCGTCACTGAAAACATCCCCGGCACACAAGACGGGAATCAGGTAATCGTCTTGAAGAAGACTTCTGAGCGAATCATAAACTGTTGAAGGAGGTGTACCGAAGAGACGGTTTCTCTCATCTGCCGAATACCGAACGAAAATATCTTCTTCGGATCGATAAAGCCGATCCTTTTCGAGGTAATCACCGTCGGCACCGTATGGTTTACAGAACTCAGCCTCCAGATCGCGAGGCTTATGGCCGGAGCGGACAGCGTATTCAATGCCGTCAAGCATGCACTGATAGGTCGCTGACAAGCATAAGTAAGTGTTGGTATGGGGGTTAGGTGAACGAATCTCAAATCTTGTTTGAATCGGGGAATCGATGTTTCGAATCAGCCCGAGTAAAACCGTCCGGTTTCTGGATGGGGTGTCGATATCTTTTCCCAAAGAAACAACAGGATGAGTCGGAGCCTCAAATCCGGGTTGCAAACGGTTGAATGCATCTGTTGTTACGGAAATAAAGGGGTTGATTAACTGATAGTGCTTCATGAAACCCATAAGCGCACCCCAACCAATTACACCCAAAAAATCCTTCTTCGGGTCAGCAGGGCTGAACAGATTGGTCTTGCGCCCGTCCTTCAAATAAGCCACCGCATTGACATGCGTGTGTTCGCCACTGCCGGCGACTCCTTGAAGCGGTTTTGCGGAGAAACTGACGTCAAGCCCGTGAAGGCGGAAAATCTCTTTGATGAAGATGCGTGCCATTAACTCATAATCTGCCGATTGGAGCGCGTCCGCATAATGCCAGTCTACCTCCAGTTGTTCCATGATATTATGGAACTCGCCCTTGCCCGAAAGGTGGGCTTTTACTCCGCCGACTTCCTTGTGAGCCATCTCCGGCTCAAACCCATATAACTCCAAAAGGATAACAACTTGCTCCAGCGCAGTTCGAACGACACCCTTCGTGCGCTTCCAGTATTGTTCTTTAAGACTCTCCGACAAAGTGAGCAACTGGGCGTTAATTTGTTCGTCGGGTGAACTTACCCAGAATTCGAGCTCCGTCGCGACAATCAATTCAATACGATCAATATCGGAAAAGGAAACCCCGAACTCTTTACATAAAGAAGGATTCCGTTCGAGCAGTTCTAACAGAACGATCGAAAACCGATCCGCGCAACGCTTGAGAATGGAACGCGAGCATACCTTGTCACCGTTATGAACCAGAAAAGAAGGGATGCGAAGCGTGCCGACCGGTTTCCCGTTCGAGGGGTCGGGGTGCTCGTAATTATAGTCAATGTACCAAATTACGTCCTTGTCCGGTTCAAAATCCACGCGGCCGTCATTCAGCGTCGCGATTCCGGGAAGGACAACCGATGAACCGTCGGTTTGTACGACATGGCCGTTCAAATAGCCGTGAAGGTTATCCAGAAAATCCGAGATGGGTATTTTCTCATCCGTATCGTTTCCCGCCAGATCAATACCGACGAAGGATACAAAACGAATTTCCGGATGGGCCGCCAAGATGTCGGTCAGGTCTTTGATGTTGTGCGTCTGAACCGGCAACAAATATAACAGGTCGGGATATATACGAAATTGGGTCATGAGCGAAACCGCCTTTCGATAAAATCACGATAATTATATCATGTATTATTGTCCGGTAAATTGACAGATTCACGATTAATGAATATCTGATGTTACCGGCACTAGGATAATCTGCTTTCCGCGTGTCTGCGTAAGTGTGATGAAATTTGAATTGGTGATATAATTATGAAGTTATCGGAGTGCGTTCATCGCTTGCTCACAACGAATTGACTCGGGCCGGCGGGTGAGTAACGCGGAAAGTGAATAATGGAAGAGATCAAAATCAAAGTTCCGATCGTCGAGGTTTTGAAAATTGATTCCCTGAGAAGCCGATGGGTTGCTCGGGTTCTTTTCATTGTCGTCTTTCTCATTTATACTTTATCGACGTTATATCCGATCGGAGATCCGGACTTATCGAAATATTTCCAGTGGCTCGAGCGCTATCAATCCTATATCAGAACGAACCCCGATATGCTTTCCTATTTGGGGTTACCGGTGCTGACGAAAGGGAATATCCTTTTCATTATTTTCAGAACGATCATTTCTTATGTTTACATTTTCATCGCTTTTTTGTATACGGGGGTCTATTTATCGGATCGCGCGCAGATGAAGGCAAGGGCTGGATTGATGCGTTATTTAAGTCGATTACCCGCACTGATCTCATGGGTTATTTTTATCACAATACTTTTTGTTTTTCCTCTGCTTCCTCTGATAATGGATATGTCGATCCTAATAATAATCGTCGTCCTTGCGGAAATGTTTTTTGTGGTTCCGTCGCTTTTTCTTTCACCGGCGCTTATCCTTCATGAAAGAAAATCTTCCTTTGAATCGATCATTGCGAGCATCCGGAAAACACAGGGAATAAAATTATCCATTCTTACCAATTTAATGATGCTCGGTTTGCTATTTATCATTTTCCTGCTTATGTTTTCGATGTTTATCAACCCTCAGAAGCAAGCCTTTCAACTTGTGTTCGGTTATTTTTTCTCTTACCTCGTTTTAGCTTTTGGCCGACTGATCGGTTATATGTATGAAACATCGGTTCTTCTACAATCGGAAACATCGGCCTGAAGGCTTCCATATTGGACATAACTTGGAACCGTAAGCGCACGATATTCTCTGATATTCCGATGCCGAGTCGGATTGTTTTTGGCGGCATTCTCGATTATTATTATGGACGTGCCATTTATCAAGGGGAGGATTATTTTATGGATGTGAAGAGGATCGCGATCGAGAAGCATATTGAGTGGAAGGGAAAAATCGAAGTGATTGCCCGGGCGCCGGTCGGCTCCAAACAGGAACTTTCGATTGCTTATACTCCGGGGGTTGCCGAACCTTGTCTGGAAATCCAGAAAGACATCGACTTGTCATATGTATACACCCGACGCCACAACCTTGTTGCCGTTGTTACAGATGGTACGGCAGTTCTCGGACTCGGAGATATCGGACCCGAAGCGGGAATGCCGGTAATGGAAGGGAAGTGCGCTCTGTTCAAAGCTTTCGGTGACGTTGACGCTTTTCCTTTATGTATCCGATCCAAAAATGTCGATGATATTGTTAATACGGTCGCTCTTCTGGCAGGTTCCTTCGGAGGTATCAATCTTGAGGATATTTCGGCTCCGAGATGTTTCGAGATCGAAAAGCGACTGAAAGAAATATGCGATATCCCAATTTTTCATGACGATCAACACGGAACGGCCGTGGTTACACTTGCCGGCCTTGTGAATGCGTTGAGAATCGTTGATAAAAAGATCGAGAACATCCGGATGGTCGTAAACGGCGCGGGAGCTGCGGCAACCGCCGTAACAAAGCTTCTCTTGTCTTGCGGTATGCGTGACGTTGTGGTGTGTGATCGTTCCGGCGCTTTATGGGAAGGAAGAGAAGGGCTGGATCCGGCTAAAGCCGAACTGTCCCGGATTACAAATCCGAGAAAGGTGAAGGGCGCGTTGAAGGACGTCATCGTCGGAGCCGACGCTTTTATCGGTGTATCCGCACCGCATACTTTAAGCGAGGAAATGGTTCGCACTATGAATTCGCGCGCTATCGTTTTCGCGTGTGCGAATCCGACGCCCGAAATCGATCCGTCTCTTGCCAGAAGCGGCGGAGCTTGTGTAATCGCAACAGGACGATCGGATTATCCGAATCAAATCAATAATGTCCTGGCATTTCCCGGAATCTTCCGGGGAGCCTTGGATGTGCGCGCATCCGATATCAATGACGAGATGAAATTAGCTGCGGCATACGCGATTGCAGACCTGGTTTCTCCGGAAGAACTATGTGCAGACAGAATTATTCCGGATGCTTTTGATCCCCGTGTCGGCAAAGCCGTCGCAAAAGCGGTAGCATCTGCTGCTCGCGAATCCGGTGTCGCTCGTATCTGAGGCATCAGTTTTCGTAGATATACGGGGATATTGTGGTAAAATACTCTGAAACACTCTTTTCGGGAGGTGATAGTATGATTAATCGCCAGGAACTATTGCAGTTGATTGAACGGAACGCTCGGATTTCCGAAGCGGAACTGGCTGTTATGATCGGGTCGGACGAGAAATCCGTCGCGGAGGAATTATGTATCCTCCACGAAGAAAATGTGATTCTCGGTTACGCCGCAATTATCAATTGGGATAAAACCGAGCGCGAATCGGTCACTGCTCTGATCGAGATTCGCATCACACCTCAGAGGAATAAGGGCTTCGATCAGATTGCCGCCCAACTTTATCGTTATACACAAGTTACTTCTTGTTACTTGATGTCCGGCGGGTTTGACCTGATGGTAATCATTGAGGATTCCACCTTGAGGGAGGTGGCCTCATTTATCGCCGAGAAGGTTGCTCCGATCGAAGGAGTCATTTCCACTTCCACACATTTTATTCTCAAGAAGTATAAAGGAAACGGTATTGTCTTCGATGTCAAAAAGTCGGATGATCGGGAGACTGTCGTACTGTAAGTTCACTACGAGTCACCATGGGAGAATATTGGGATGAATAATTCTTTTGATGATAAAATTTCCGGCGTGGTGAAATCAATACCTCCGTCGGCAATCCGACGTTTTTTTGATTTGGCAAACGAGATGAAAGGCGAGGTTATTTCTCTGTCGATCGGAGAGCCTGACTTCGTGACTCCTTGGCGTGTTCGGGAGGCCGGTATTTATTCACTTGAGCAAGGGTATACACATTACTCTCCGAACCAGGGCTACATAGAAGTCAGAAAAGCGATTGCTCAATACATGATAAGAAGAATGGGCTTGTTATACGATCCGGCATCGGAAATCCTTGTTACCGTTGGCGGAAGCGAGGCCTTGGATCTGGCGGCAAGAGCGATGATCAATCCAGGCGACGAGGTAATCATCGTTGAACCATGCTTTGTTTCTTATAAAGCAACCGTTCTTCTGGCACACGGAGTTCCCGTTATTGTCGAAACGAAGCAAGAAGATGATTTTAAACTCCGTCCGGAAGCCTTGGAAAAAGCAATCAGCAACAAAACAAAATATGTAATGATTGGGTATCCGTGCAATCCGACCGGTGCTACGATGACCGAAGATGATCTCAAAGCGATCGTTGATGTATTGGATCGGTATCCGGATATCATAGTTGTTTCGGATGAACTCTATTCGGAACTGTCTTACGGTGAAGCTCCTTTTGTTTCGATCGCCGGTTTTCCTTCCATGCGCGAGCGAACGGTTGTCGTGAACGGATTCTCTAAGTCCTTTGCCATGACAGGATGGCGTATCGGATTTGCGGCGGGACCCGACACGATCATTCAGGCGATGAATAAGGTTCATCAGTATTGCATTATGTCATCGCCTACAACGGCTCAGTATGCCGTGATTGAGGCCGCACTTTACGGGGACAAAGAAGTGCGTGATATGCGGGATGAATACAACAGGAGAAGACGTGTGATATACAACGGGCTCCTGAAAGCCGGACTCAAGTGTTTTGAGCCGTCCGGAGCGTTTTACGCTTTCCCGTCTATTCGCGAGTTGAATATGACATCAGAAGAATTTTGCGAAAGCTTATTGACAGAGAAGAAGGTCGCGATCGTACCCGGAAACGCTTTTGGCGCTTGCGGGGAGGGCTATGTTCGCATCAGTTACGCGTCATCCATCGAGAACATTAAAGAGGCATTGTCCCGCCTGGCGGATTTTGTTTTCGAGATCAAGAAACGGGAGTCTGATAAATAATGGATTTTGAACCGATACGTCTTCAGTTGGAATCATACGAAGAGCCTCTCAAACTTCTTTCAGAAGCATTACAGATCAATTCTTTGAGTGATCGTATTTCAGAAATGGAGGCCAGAGCTCAGGAGCCCGACTTCTGGAGTGACGTTGAAAATGCGCAAAGGATCCAGACTCAAATCAGAAGGCTACAGAAAAAAATTGAGAACTACAATTTTCTGATATCACAAAGACAGGATTTGTTGGTTTTATGTGAGTTGGGTGCGGAAGCGGAAGACGCTCAGGTATACGACGAGGTGTCCGAAGCTTTTACGGAGTATCAGAAGAGATTCGAAGTGACACGACTCGAAACGCTTCTGACCGGTGAATATGACAAGAACAATGCGATCCTGACACTTCACGCAGGAGCCGGAGGAACCGAGGCTCAGGACTGGGTGGAGATGCTCTATCGTATGTACTGTAAGTGGGCAGAGCCTCATGATTTCGAGGTAAAAGAGTTGGAGTATCTTGACGGGGACGAAGCAGGGATAAAAAGTGTTTCGGTAATGATCAGCGGAGAAAACGCGTACGGTTTTCTTCGCTCCGAGGCAGGCGTTCATCGACTTGTCAGAATCTCGCCATTTGATTCATCGGGTAGGCGGCACACTTCATTTGCATCTTGTGAAGTTATCCCCGAATTGGATGCCAATATCCATATCGAAATCAATCCTGCCGACTTAAGGGTAGATACGTATCGATCTTCAGGAAAGGGGGGACAACACGTCAATAAGACGGACTCGGCGATTCGCCTGACGCACTTGCCGACCGGTTGTGTTGCTGCGTGTCAAGCGGAGCGCTCTCAGCTTCAAAACCGTGAAACAGCGATGAGCATGCTTAAGGCGAAGCTTTTTACGCTCGCGCAAGCTGCACATATGGAGAAGATAGAGGATCTTAAGGGAAATCAAATGGATATTGCCTGGGGAAGTCAAATCAGGTCGTATGTCTTTTGCCCGTATACGATGGTGAAAGACCACCGTACCGGATATGAAGAAACCGATGTTCAGGGAGTGATGGACGGACGAATCGACGGATTTATCACGGCGTTTTTATCCGGAATGCAGATCGAGAAATAGCGCTTTCCTTTTATTGCGATGATACCGGAGAGAACCGTTTTGCGCTCAAAAACATATAAATGAAGGCCAAGAATCATTCATAGATGATTCTTGGCCTTTTGGCTGAGTTCAGATCGCCAGACCGGATCTTAACTGTTATACTCGATAAAATACTTAACGTTAAATGTGCTGACCCTCTCGCCATCCGTCGCGTATGCGGACATATCGACAAGTAACGCATCCCCCCTTGGGATCAGTTCCATGGAGGTCGGCGTGCCGATAAAGACGTTGTTGGTACCTTCTTTTTTCACGAAAGTGAATCCGCTGCTTTCGACTCTGTCAAATGTAACCGGCGCGGTGTATGTTACCGTGATCCTCTTGATTGAGTCGTACAAAGTGGAATCATTACTCCCGGTATTCTCGAAACGCAAATCATAGTATGCCATATCGTTGTCGATGGAGGCATTCAGCAATTTCGTTTTGAATCTGGTTACAGCGCCCGGAGTCGGAGTTGGGGAAGGAGTCGGAGTCGGAGAGGGTGTCGGGCTGGGAGAAGGTGTCGGCGTTGATGTCGGGGTCGGAGTTGATGTCGGGGTCGGAGCAAAGGTGGTTGCTTGTGTCTCCTGTGAAATCGTTGTTATGACCGGTTGAGATTCATAGGTCGCTTGGGTGTCTTTTTTGTCGAAAAGCCCGGAAAAAACTGATCCGAGATTAAACTGATTCCACAAAACGATAATGATTACGGCAAGAAGCAAAAGTATTAAAAGAATCACGAGCGGAAGATACTCCGCTGCCCTTTTCTTGGACATACGGTATTGTTGCTGCTGGGGCGTTGTTGTTCCCATCTGTTGTGCCGCGGAATACTTGGAACCGGGTCGATCCAAATTGGTTAACGGCTGTACACCCTTAATCGGAGCGGCTTTTGTAGGAGCGGATTCTTTATTATCGGCAAATTGGCGGCCGGGCCGTTCTTTGATTTCTTGCCGCGAACGATTCGGAGTCTGGGGGGCAGAGGAGGAACGACCTTTTGAATTCGTTTCGGCGAAAGCGTTGATGCCCTCATCGCGAAGAATCGCGGCAACGGAATTTTCTGCCTCGGAAAGCCGCGGAGGTCTCGGATGACTGATCGGTGCGCTTATATCGGGTTGTACAGGCACGTCATCCGGTTGCGTGTCCTGTTCCGGTGTTCGCTTGCTAAGCAGATGATTAATTGAAAGGTCGTCATCGGAAGGTGTTTCCGGCAACGAGGAGTCTTGATCCGAAGAAAAATCATCGAAAAATTTGCGATTGTAATAAGTTCCGGCTTCTTCCTTTGATCCGTTGCTCAGAGAATAACCGGTGTCTTCGACTACAGCATTCCCGTTTGCCAAGCCGAGAACCGACAGGTTGGTGAGATCATCAGCTAACAATTCCTGACTTGGCTCGGATCTCAATCCTTCGATCGGCTCTTCAGCCTGATCTCCGTCGGCCGGAGCAATCGGCTCTTCGGTCTGATCCGGGTCAACCGGTTCCGTCGTTTCGGATTCGAT
>JAAYIQ010000189.1 GCA_012523365.1 Clostridiaceae bacterium | reverse complement strand
CCCCGCCTATCTCTTTTCGGATTTGCTCGTCCTCTTGTAAAATGCTAAATTTCGTTTCCTCCTTTGTTGGTTGGATCATTATCGCGAAATTAGTTTCGCGGGCCTTTCGTGCAATTAAAAAGCGGCTTCTTTCGAAGTCGCTTTGTTTTTTTGAGTCTCTTTTTTCTATCGTTTCAGCAACATGCACGTTACTGTATATACAGATCCATCCGCTCGATGATATGTGGCACGCCCTATTCCGATTGAAGTTGCCTCAAAGTTATCGCCACAATGTCTATAGAGAGATGCTCCATAAATACCTCCGCCCGATATTAGCCCCTCCCAGTTAGCCGCACTCGGCATGTTGTCGTGATTAATCTCTCCAAGAAATGCCAGCTCCTCTGCTCGGGCTTGAGCGAGAGCATCCAGTGTGCTATTTCGAGGAATTGAGTCATACCCGTTATCCGTTCTTTCTTGCATTGCACCATCATAAACCGCCGATGTTGGCCGGGTTTCCATCCAAGCTTCGGGTGCCGTAGTCGGCGTAGGGGTCGGTGCCGATGTGGGCGTTTTCGTGGGTGCCTGGGTTGGCATCTTTGTTGGTGCAATCGTTGCGGTTGCTTCCGAAATTGGTGTAGGCGTGCTCGTGGGCGTTGGGGTCGGGGTACTGGTTGGAGCAGGGGTCGGGGTAGGCGTTATCATCAGCTCTTGACTTGTCGATGTTGCGGATGTCTCCGTTGTGTCCGTGATTTGTGATTCGTCAATGATTGTCATTGTTTCGCTTGTTTCTGAAGGCCGCAATATGCGAAAGACGCACCCGCAATTAAGGGTTACGCCCACGACTAAAACTGCGATTCCTACTTTTTTCAAGATCGTTTTCACAACGCTTCTCCTTGCTCAAACATTTACAATTCACCGTTTTGAGTATACCACGTCAAGTTTCCCTTATGTTCTATCATTTTGTCTCAAACACTCTCATTTACTATCAACTTTTGAATTCTCGTTTTATGAAGCGCCGCCCGTGCGAAGGTTTCTTGAGATTTAGTACGATTATTTCTAAGGACGGAGCAAAGATTTTCCATTCCGCTTTTATGAAATCGCCAATACGTTGCCGGACTGATATTCATTAGGATAACTATTTCCTTTACCGATTTTCCTTCCAGATATCGTTCAATAAATAATCGTTGCTCGGGTTGAGGAAGTCCGGATATCGCGGACTTAATGTCCTGGATATTTTGAAGTCGCTCCGTAAGTGATTCATAGGAAGAAAGGATCGACTCGCATTCCTTGTGTGAACGTTTGATCTTATCGATCTCGATATTGTGTTGATCCTTTTCTTCCATGATGATCGTACGGCCTGGGTTCTTTGGTCTAAGTGTTTCGGCTTCGATCAATAGCGACATAATCTGATCCGGATTCATATCCGTTGATTGTTGCTCGCGAAGAAGCTCGCGAAGGCAATTTTTCACGGAAGCCTCTTCGTGTCGCAAGTTTTTGAGTAGATAGGAGATCTGATCGGTGGTATTCATAAGATTGCCCTCTTGTCATGTTCCAATAGATACCTTGCTCACATTTACACACCACTCTTTGCCGTATACACGGATTGATCCTGTTACCTTGATGTTTGATCCTTTCTTCAGGTGTGCTTTGGCAAAGGCCGCTTCCGATCCGGAGCAGCTACACGGGATCGCGTCGGTTCTTGGTGTTCCACCCGGAGATGCGCTCCGGGGAACAATCAGCAGGAAATTTACAAACCCTTTTTCGTTTGCCTCGATGTTTGCCACGAGGTATCCGGTTAACGTTACACTATTCATCTCTTCCTCCTTAAATATCAAATATAATTAAGGGACATTTGTCCCTACTTTTTGTTTTTGCTTTTGCTAGCGATGATTTTTTCAAGGTCGTGAATAATGCAAGAGACTTCTTCGTCAGCCGCAATATCCGGATTAAGTTCTAGTTGCTCAGTAATCCGTACCAGTCGATTGATGGTGTGTGCCGCTCCTTCCGAGACGCCGTTTTGTTTACTGGGTATCTCTTTGGGACGCTCGATCGTGGGAAGCGAAAACGACAGCTGCCCCGGAAGGGGTTCTTCTTGTGGGAGTGGTTCCGCTATCCCGGGTTTCTGACTCTTATCAATTCTCTTAAGCGCTTCAAGCTGTGTGATCTTTCCGGATGTAAATTCTTTTTTGGTTTGACTATCCGCATTATTGAGGATCTTCTTCGTGCGCGCGATCGTCTTTGTAGAAACACCTAGTTCTTCGGCCATCACCGCACGAAGCTCTGTTCCCCTAAATCGCTCCGGATTAACCCTGCGTAGTTCTTTCAGTGCCTTTTCAAGATGTTCCATCTCGCGAGCCATGATTGCGGGATTACTGCGATCACGGCTATGATTGGAAACGGTGATCGCCAGCTTTGCCATCGCTTGTTCTTCCGGGGTGTTGGTATTCATGACCAAGACTTCCAAGCGGCTCAGCCCTGCGGCCACGGCCGCATGATATCGTCTGTGTCCGGATATGATAATGTACTCTTCCGGTAATACCGGATGTCGCTTAACAAGAAGCGGTTGCAATAGTCCCATCTCCTTGATCTCTTCGATCAGTTTTTTATCTTCTTCTTTTTCCGGATCGAACGCACCGTATATCGAGTCGTTATCCGGATCGGGATGAAGGCGGAACGGATCGACCATAATCATGACCGATTTTGAAAACTGAATATCTGCTAGTTTCTCCGATAAAAAGCTCATGGTTACCTCCTTAATTGTCAAATATAATTAAGGGACATTTGTCCCTACTTTTTATCTTCCGGATGCGATCCGGGTAATTCGGTCCGTTCTCTGCGTCCGCAAAAGATACTCCGATGTTAATTGCTCATAGTGTTCGGTTGCCGGAGACTTGGGCATGCAGATTGCCGGTTTTCTTTTTTCGATGCTATCCGGTATTGCGGCGCTTTGACGGATGACGGTATGAAAAGTATCTTCCGGAAGCGCACTTTGGATCTCTTCAAGATTCATTCTTGCCGTCTTCGTAACCCGTCGAAAATTACAAAGCAAAATGCCAAGAAGTTTGATCTCGGTGCCGCATCCGTTTTCTGCGGCCTTTTCGATCGCGGCAATGACATTCACGAGTCCGCTTTTCGAAAACTGATCCGCAAAGCAAGGCACGATACAATTATCGGCGGCATTCAGCGCGTTTGCGGATACGGCGTCCAAATCTGAAGGACAGTCCAAAAAGATATAATCGTACTCCGCTTGGATCCCGTGCTTTTTTAGCGACGAATAGAGTCTTGCGCTCGGGACTGCAATTTGATCCTGGTTCAAACGAAGGGATGCGTTGATCATTCGTTCGGAGGCGGGTAAGCAATATAGTCCTTCGCTGTCCGTGGGGTATATCGCGTTATGCGGATCCATTGCATCAAACAAGACATCGTATATTGTCGGATCGGATCGAGATACAAGTATTCCCATGTAGTCCGTCGCATTGTGTTGGGCGTCCATATCAATCACCAACACTCGATATCCTCTCTTCGCGAGTCCAGCGGCGAGATTGACCGCTGTAGTGGATTTGCCAACGCCGCCCTTGTGATTAAATACTGCCGTTACCATAACTGTTGCCCTCCTCTTGATTTGTTGCGCCGGGTGCGCCCCGGTCCAGCGGATAAATATCGTTCCATCCTTTTGCGATCGTTTTTTCAAGTATCTCGAGCCGGACATACTCGTCGTGTCCGTATAAATGCAGGTTTTGAATCATCGTGTTTCGCTGTACGCGAGACGTTGCTTTTCCTCGTCGTTTTCGCTCAAGACTAAAAAGATCGAACATCTTCTTTTCGCGTGGCGTCAGCGGTATCACGTCATCGTCCTGTGAAAGCCATCGTATTCGCTCTTGAACCTGCGAGGTCATCTTGGGATTATCGTCAACCTCGTCCTTTTTCTTTTCATGCATATTTTCGGCTTCATATTTGCGCGAGCGGCGGCGTAGCTTCTCTCTCTCATCAGTATTATTAGAGTCAGTCTTATTATTCTCAGTATTATTTATTATTAGCGATGTGGTTATCACATCACTAGAGATGTGATTTTCACACTTCTGTAGACGTGATTTACACATTTCAAGAGATGTGTTATTCACACTTCTAGAAATGTGATTTTCACACTTCTGTGAAAACTCACTATTATCAGCCTTCTCCAGACTTGTAGAT
>JAAYIQ010000188.1 GCA_012523365.1 Clostridiaceae bacterium | reverse complement strand
TGGTAGCATTCGGCGCAAGCTCCGACGATTTCCGGGGGGCCCGTTCTTTTTTGAATGCGATGTCGAGCGAGGAGAAACGCTCGATCGATGTGATGTATTGTATCGAAAGTATTTATGCGGGTGATAAGCTTTATGCCAGTTCGGGAATCAGTTCCCTGATCCCGGGAAAGAAATACGAATACAGGCGCAAGTTGTATGAGGCATACGACGTGGTCTATAACAACATGCTCAGATCGCGGAACAATATTGACCTTTTCTACAATATGTCCGGCCTTTATGTGGATTTGAACGGGGATGAGATCCCGGACATCTACCGCGAGGTTACATTTAACCGGTCTGACTATGTGCCGTTTGACGAGGCGAGAATACCGATCGTATTTTTCGAGTCTTATGAGTATAATGCGACTGTTTTATCCGAGATGAAGGAAACCAAGAATCTGAATTTGCAGGAAGAGGGGGGCTTGATTCGCGGGACCCATCTCGATTCCTCCGCCTTTCTGGAGAAGGAGCTCGGACCGGATCGGTTGACGCTCCGGATCAACAACACCGCTTTCATCATCATCGCGGCCATTCGAAGGGGCGTGCATAATGCCGTGCCGGTGTCGCTTTACAATGCGGGGGAACGCCTTGCCCCGATCATCCGGGTTACCGAGACCGTCCCATATCAGTCCCAAAAGAAGCAGTAGCCGACCGTGATTTTGACGGTTTCCGAATCGTCGAGAACGGTCATCGTTTCGCGGGAGGGTGAATATGAGTATTTTTCGATTCGGAATCGCGGGGGCCGGGGCGATTGCGCGCCGCTTTGCCGATGGTTTGAGTCAACGATCTGACATTACGCTCGGTGCGGTCGCTTCTCAAACCAAGGGAAGTGCAGGAGCCTTTGTCAAGGAGTTTTCGGACCGGTTTCCCCGGGCGCGCGCATATGATTCATACGCGCAAATGGCGGAGGATCCGGAAATTGATGCCGTGTATGTGGCAAACTTGAATACTCAACACGCCGACACGGTCAAACTGTTTTTGACCGCTCACAAGCCGGTTATTTGCGAAAAACCCTTTGCGCTCAATGCTGTGCAAGCCGAAGAGATGGTTTTTTGCGCAAAGGAAAACAACGTATTTCTGATGGAAGCCATGTGGACCCGGTTTCTCCCGGTGACCCACAAAGCAATGGAATGGATCCGCGAGGGGAAAATCGGAGAACCGACTCGCATTTATTCCGATTTCGGGATGTGCCTTATGACGGAGGAAAGTCGCCGGACGGTCTCGCTCGAGAAGGGTGGCGGAGCGCTTCTGGACCTCGGTGTTTATCCGATATCCTTTTTCGGCATGATTTTCGGGTATGAGCCGGATCAAGTGACCTCAAATGTAACGAAGGCCGATACCGGTGTTGATTCGTCGTTTGAGGTTATTTTCCGGTATCCGGAAAGAGAAAGAGCATTCGGGAATGATGCGCCGACCGCTTGCGCGCTGGTTTCGATCGATAATCTTCTGCCGAACACGATGCGAATTGTCGGCGATGAAGGGTTTATCGAAATCCGTGATTTCTGGATGGGCAGAAGCACGGCTTTCTACTCCAAGGACGCGGAAGGATTTTTTCAAACCGTTCCCTCCGAGGTTTTCGAGGCGGATCCTCTGGTGAACGGTTATCAGTACGAGGCGGTTGAAGTCGCTTCGTGCGTTCGTGCCGGAAAGAAGGAGAGCAGTGTGATGACGCATTCCGATACGATCGCGGTGATGAAAATAATGGATCACTTGCGCGCACAATGGGGAATTCGCTTTCCGCAGGAGTCATAGGATCATCGGTTTCATTATTACCCCTAATAAAGAAGCCCGGCGGATACCGGGCTTCTCGCTATTTGTAAAGAAAGAGTATTTACACTCAACCGTAAAGAGTCGGAATGTTCAACTTGGCGAAATCAAAAACCTGACCTTTGAGAACCGCATAATAGAAATAGATCGTCAATGCCAGTGCGGCCGCGGCAAAAAACAAACCGATCAGTCTCGGGCTGCGCGTCTCCTCCGTGACTCGAGTTCTGGCCGCCAGGTCATGAATCGACTGCCCGGACTTACGGACGACCGCTACCGCCAGGGAAACCGCTATCGTAAAAGGCCCCAGAACAACGGTGATCGTCTTGATCAGGCACCTCAAAACCACGTTAATGAATGTGTGTCCCCGGTAATACTCATCCTCAACGTTGACGAGAATCTTTCCCGGCGTCGTCATAAGGAGCGCGGAAAAAAAGAGTTCATAGAAAAGATAGAATCCGGCAAAGTAAATGAACACGCGTAACATCGTCGGACGATCCGCATCCAGAAATTCGACTAAGGGAAAGTACAGCCCGAATGCTCGAACGACAAGTATAACGCCGAAAAAAAGTGAAATTACAATCAACAAATCGAGAATCAGACCGAAAAAACGTCTCGTGTATGGAGTATCGTTCATGGTACACCTCCGTGCAGACGGCAATTTCCTGATCAAAATGTATCATTGATTGCTAATAAAGTCAATTTGAACTAAGAATCATTCGGGTCCCGCGGGCGCAAGAGATCTTCGACTGAACAACGGTAGAGGCCGGCAATCGAAAGAAGACGGTCCGCCCGCGGCATCTTGTAGCCGCACTCCCATCTGGAGACCGTCGTCTGATCAAGGCCTAAGGACTCCGCCACTTCCCGTTGCGTCAGATTTGCCTTCTTCCTGAAGTATTCAAAAGCATTCAAACCAATCACCTCGCAATATGAAATCAATTCATATTATAATCAAAAATAGTCCGGGAAAGAGTGAAAAGTCGACATA
>JAAYIQ010000187.1 GCA_012523365.1 Clostridiaceae bacterium | reverse complement strand
CACCTCGAAAAGAAACTCCCCCGAATAATGACGCATGCCACCCGGAAGTTTGACTTGCGGATGGTTCTCACTCGGCTCTGCGTAATCAAAATCCAGAAACAACTCCGCTCCGTTCGGTACCGGCAGAAGCTCGTCATGACGACTGTCGTCGATTATTTGAGGGCGATACTGAGTTGCCGCGAAGGAGAATAACGGCTGATCCTTGCGCCGGATACGAACCCGATGATCATCGGAAGCGATGACATCCAACACCCGGACATCCCGATTTGCGCCATTTTCCTGGGGTCTGGCAAAATGATGGAATAAATCGGTGCTTTTCGCTTGATACAGCCCGAGTCTTGTCCTTCGACCCCCGTCGACTGTTCCGGTCGGAGCATAGCCGTACCATTCAAAAAGATCCGATTCCGGAGGAACGCTCATATGCAATCCGTATCGAAGCGGCTTGACCCTTGAATGAAACGACATACCGATCGAAAAGACTGAATCCGGATCAAACCGATATTGCAGTTGAATCGGACCCTTGATCGCAGAGCTGATATAACGGGCGGTGATAATAACGGAATCCTCCTCCGAACGATGCTCGACGGATTTCAACCGGATTTTATCCTGAATATTCCTCCAGAGTCGCTTTCGTGTGAAAAGCTTGGGGCGAATCCGGATCGGAACATAGAATCGCTCCGAATTTGCGGCCGCCCGATAAAAAGCCGGTTCCGTACTCCCCGAAAAGAGCTCGTGATCTCCGACAACAAGTCGGGTCAGACCGCCGCGAACCCTCGAAAAACAAGCCTTTGCGTGTCCGAATTCTATGTGAATATCGGTTCCCTCTTCATGAATCCGAACTGTCTCGTCTGAAGTCTCCGTTTCGGCTGTGGGCTCAATGCGTTCGGATAATGACTCCGAACCGTCCGATCTCGGTGTCGTCCTCTCTTCCGAAGGCTTCTCCGGATTTATAACAGACATGTCGCCCGAAAGGACCGCACTTTGGGCAAATGCGACCTCATATCCGGCCGGTGAATATGGACCGGGGTTAGCAAGAACAACGCGAACGTTCATCAAAAGATCACCCGGCACGGCTTCCTTACCGCAAGACACCGGATCTTTTCCTAATTCCGCACATAACGAAACAATGGAATCCGTACGGATCCCCGTCTCGAAGGCAACCTCCTCACCGGGCGGAATAATACCGATTCGTCCGGCGCCCGATCGCAGTTCTTTTCCCGCGAAAACCAGGCTCCATTCCAGGTTCAATTCACCCGTCGGTCCGTGCAGATCGGTGTTGATAACGACCGGCCTCCCGGGCTGGTCCCCGGAGATCAAAACGGATACCGTTTCGCATTGCTCGGAAACCACGTTATATTTCGGATGTTTATCCCGAAAAGCATCCACGATTCCTTGAGCAATTGCAATTTCTGCCCCTCGATATCCCTTGCACAAATCAGCTTGATGGATGTATTTAAGCGGGCTGCCCCCTTCTCCCGTCGATAACAATATCGGGTTCGGGAGATTCCTTCCGAATATGCCTCGATCGGCACAGATATCCTGCCATTCGCCGAAAAGCTCTCCGGTCTGATCCGCGAACGGGTCAAAATCGGATACTGTCCCCGTATCGCGGTACAGGTAGTAAAACAGCCCCGAACCGGAGTCACTTCCAATCGCGTCCCTTATCTTTTCCGACAACTCTTCATCCCGGGAATCCAGTTTCATTGACCAGATAATGACGCTCGGGTGGGATGAAAAGCTTTGCGCCGAAGCCGAAGGATCCTTTCGGTCCAGCGGACAAATCACATAGAGTCCGTAACGGTCGCAAAGATCAAAGAACAGAGGATCCGCCGGGAAATGAGGCATTAACACCGTATTCAAACCGGCTCGCTTCATCAAAATCACATCCTGAAGGAGGCGCTCAGGCGGAACCGCAAGACCCGTAGACGGATCAAAGGTAAAATATCGGGTCGCGCGAATCGGGACGTAACAGTCGTTTACGAACACCTTTCGGCTTGATTCACTGACCGTCCGGAACCCGATTCTTCTTTTCTGAACGCCGATCACACGGTTCGTCGTGTCTTTCACGGTGATCACCAGATCGTAAAGGCTCGGAGTCGCATGAGACCAGAGAGAAATTCCGCGCGCCAAAAGATCGCCTTTGACGGTCTCGGATTTGAGGGCCTCTATGACCGTTTCGCCCGGTTCACCAGTCCGGAGGCGGACTTCGGGCAGATTGTAGATATCGTATTCCTCTCGAACCTCAATCAATTGATAATCCAATCGAACCGGGACGGGGATGTCCGTATGATTATTAAGACGCGTAAAGACTTCTATAACGGAATCCTCACCGACAGAGTGACCCGAGCGACGAGTTTTTACCGATATCGACCGCACCTCGACCAGCGGATCCGCCACAATCGAAACGGATCGAAAAATACCGCTCAAACCGAATGTTCCGTTATCAAAATGTCCGAGACCGGACGAAACCGACTCAAAACGAAACACCAACAGGGTCAACAAATTACGTCCGGCTGAAAGGCTTCCGGAGAGAAGGATCTTCTTGGGAGAGTACACCGGATCGGATTCCGTGATTTGCGTACCGTTCAGATAGACTTCAAATCGACCGCAAATGCCTCCGATCAATAAATAGACGGATCGATCGGAGAAATGCTCCGGAATTTCGATCCATGCCCGATATATCCCAATATCGTCGTCCTTGTAATCCGAAGAAATCGCCGCAAGTTTTCTCTTTAAAAAACTGCTCTTTTTCTGTTGTTCAGCAACCTCGAGATCGTACTGAAGGTCAGCCGGCTGCCCGTATCCGAAGCTCTGCCAGACGGACGGAACGATGATCTGCTCCCATTCCCGATCATCGGTCTCTGCTTCCGGGAAACCGACCGGAACCATGTCTCGATTGGCCGCGTGCCGAAATTGCCATCGGGAAATCTCAAAGCGCCACGGCGACGGCGGCGATCCGAAATCGGGCTGCCTCCTTTGTGCGTATATCTCGTCAAAAAAGGAATACGGTGTACACTGATTTGAGCAAGCGATCAGCTTCATATGAGCCTCCGTCATCATTTCGGTCCTACGAAACTAAGGACATTTTAACACCGCTTTTTTCCCCGCGTGTGTCAATCCGATTGCATTTCTCTTCCAAGTGCTCTTCCGGGCTTCAATTCTTATTGATCCGTTAACCGTTCAACACACCGAGGTCGTTAAAAACGAAAAAGGACGCTTCCGAAGAAGCGTCCCTTATTCGGCTGAAGCCGGTTGATTTCTAGAAAATGCTGTACGTAAGGAACAAGGATGCCATGATGGAGGCAACCAGGGACACAACCGTAACCTGAGTATTGATCGAAGGACCCGCGGTATCCTTATAAGGATCACCGACAGTGTCGCCGACAACAGCCGCCTTATGGGCATCCGAGCCCTTGCCGCCGTTATGACCCGACTCGATATACTTCTTGGCATTGTCCCAGAGGCCGCCGGCATTGGACATAAACAAGGCAAGAAGCAAGCCGCTGACGATATTTCCGGCAAGGAAACCGCCGACCGCCTGAACGCCGCCGACAAAGCCGACCAGTAGGGTCGCGAGGATCGCAACCAGTCCGGCGGGGATCAATTCCTTGAGCGCGCCGGTCGTTGCGATGTCGATGCACTTCTCGTATTCGGGAACAACGCCCTTTTTGCCTTCCTTCAGACCGACAATGGTCTTGAATTGTCGGTGGATCTCGGCAACCATTCTCTGCGCGTTACGGTCAACGCCGAGCATCAACATCGCGGAGAAGACAGCGGGCACCGCCGCTCCGACCAAGAGGCCGAAAAAGACGACCGGATTCAGGATGTCAAACCCGGTAAGAAGCTCAATGCCTTTCTTACCGGCAGCAATCGCGTCTGCGGCCGCATCGTTGACTTCCGACATGAACGCACCCAAAAGGGCGATGATCGTCAGACCGGCCGCGCCGATCGCAAAGCCCTTTGTAACGGCTTTAACGGTATTACCGGCACTGTCGAGCGAATCGGTGATCTCCAGGGCTTCGTTTCCGAGACCGCCCATTTCAACAAGCCCGCGCGCATTGTCAACGATCGGACCGTATGCGTCATTGGAGATGACCATTCCGACGATCGAAAGCATTCCGACCGCGGCCATCGCGATACCGAACATACCCGATACCGCACTGTTCATGATCGGCTCGCAAATCTTATACGCAGCCAACGCCGAAATCGCGATACCGATCATCGGAGGAAAGACGCTGAGAAAACCGTAGGATGTTCCGGACAATATCGTAAACGCCGGACCGCTCTTGCTGGCATTGGCGACATATCTGACCGGCGGCTTGGTGTCGTTGGTGAAATAGTCGCTGACGATACCGATAATGGTCCCGACAAAGAGTCCGACCATCATTGCACCCCAGACTCTCCATCCGGCCTCATCATTGAAGAAAAGTAAGGAAGCCAGAGCCGCAAAACCGGCAAAAAGCGCCGTGGTGACGTATGTGCTCAAGTTGAGAGCCTGAGTCGGACCGCCCTTTTTGCCCATACGGGCCAAAAGCACACCGATCACAGAACTGAAAAGTCCGATCGCGCCATAAATAATGACCATGATCGTAAAATGATTCGCTTTTATACTGTCTGCGCTCGCGCTCAAGGCGACGCCCATAACCAACGCCGCGCTGATCGAAGCAACGTGCGAATCGAAAAGATCCGCACCCATACCCGCGACGTCACCGACGTTGTCGCCGACGTTATCCGCGATAACGGCCGGATTACGGGGGTCGTCCTCGGGAATGCCGAGTTCGACTTTACCGACCAGATCTGCGCTGATGTCAGCGGTCTTGGTGAAGATTCCGCCACCCGCCTTTGCGAAAAGCGCCAGGCTCGAAGCACCAAAGGAGAATCCGAGCACCGCACTGGCATCTTCTGTCAATAAATACACCAAAGAAACGCCCATCAGACTCGTACCGACGACGGCCATGCCCATAACCGCGCCTCCTCTGAAGCCCGCGAGGAAAGAAGGCCGAATGCCCTTGGTCGCGGCCTCGGCGGCCTTCATGTTCGCGATCGTCGCGACCGTGATGCCGACCTTACCGGCAATCGCCGATAAAACCGTTCCGCAAATATAGGAGATCATCATGGAAACATTTTTGACCCATGACCATTTAGCGGTCTCCTCGCCCCAAATCGGATGAGGGAGAAAAAGAAGGATCAGAACAGCGGCTACTCCGGCGAAAATCGCCAGAAGCATATACTCCTTCTTAAGAAAAGTATTCGCGCCCTTCTTGATGAAACCGCCGACCCGAGCGATCTCGGGATTCGAGGAGGGCTGCTTCTTCACCCAGAAGAAGAAATACAGCGCGACCAGAAAAGCAAGAACAGACACGGAAACCGACACAATGACAGCTACTTGGATGTTCATCTTACACACTCCTTATTCATTATCTAAAAATGAGGCAAACACGAAATTTCATTATAAAATGCCCATATCTGCCCATTTTCGAATATCTAAAGATTAAGATACCATAAGAAAGCGCGATTTCAATGAAAAAAAATCGTTTGAACGGGATAAATTCATCGGTGATTTTTGTGCATATATCACAAATAGTTTGATTATCAAACCATAGATCGGTTTCCCGGACAAAAAAATGAACGGACGCGTGGGGCACGTCCGTTCAATTAGGGGGCACGCTTGTGACTTATCTTTTCGCCGTTCTCCGTGAGCGGTATTTTCGGTCACAAGGCCATCCGAGGATGGGTATCTTTATTTGACGGGTTCCGAATCGGACTATTCTCCGTCGGGCGTCGGTTCCGGTGCGGTATAGGTTACCTGTCTGGCATTTCCTGCCACCTTTGCACCGTCGTCATAGAGAGCGGTCACACTGAAATAGTAGCTTCCGGTATCGAGTCCGGTAACGAGACATGAAGTCTGATTCCGATCCGTAATATATTCATAGTATCCGTCTCCCGGGTATGCCGGGTTCGGGTTGGTCGCCGAGTAAACGACCTTGTAACCGGAGAAGTCCTCGTTATTAATCTTGTTCCAGGTCACGAGCACACCGTCGGTTTGAGCGGTAGCGGACACGGTCGGAGCAACATGCGGTACCGGCTCGGTCGTAGGAATCGGATCTCCGGGCATTCTTGCCAAGACCGCATTACCCGCAATCTTTTCCCATTCATCTCCGTAAACGGCCGTGACACTGAAGAAATAATACGATCCGCCATTGAATGTATCAATGTCTCCGCCGCTGTATCCGGATCCGTTATAGATTTTGTAGGATGTGGTGTTCGGATTGGTGATCCAGGCACAATAGCCGTCCTCACTGTACTTCGGACTCGAGTTTCCGACGGAAGCAACGACCTTATAGCCGACCAGGTCATCACTGGCGATTTTCGACCAAGATACCTGGACGTAATTCGCGCCGAGGGTCACGCTAACTTGCGGAGCCGGGCGGCCCGCATTCGGATCGGGCGTCGGTGCGACGTATTCCGGCATCGTCTTTCTGACCGCGTTTCCGGCAACAGCGGATCCGTCTTCATAGAGCGCCGTTACGCTGAAGTAATAGTCGCCGGCCGGAACCTTGCTTGCCTTCACCAGACAGCTGGTCGTTTCCGGATTAGTAATGTACGCATAATAGCCGTCATCGGGATATTTCGGATTCGTGTTGGTCTTTGAGTATACGACCTTGTAGCCGCTCAAATCCTCATCCGAAATCTTTTCCCAGGTAACCTTTACTCCGTCCGTTCTTGCCGCCGCGGCGACAACCGGCACGGTGTGCTGAGTGGTCGCTTCGGTTGGTTTGACCGGCTCTCCGGGATCGGTCACTTTGGGTTCCGACTCCTTCGGCTCGGTCGGCTTCGGTTCGGTCTCCTTCACTTCGGTTTCAATCGGCTCGTCCTTCCCGACCTCGTCCAGGATTTCTTCCATGTCCGAAGCGTTGCATTGGAGTTGAAGTAAACCTTCCTCATCCAAAGAGTATTTGCTCTGACAGGCAGGAAGCACCAGAGAGACGAGAATCAGAGAAATCAGGACCAGTAGCATTGATCGTTTCGTTTTCATCGCCTTACCTCACTTTCCTCGGGCATTTGTACGGGGGTACGTATAAAGTCCCGAATGGTAAATGCACTGAATATTGTGCTTTTACCGTTTATCTTACTTGCATTATATCACCGTGTTTTTATTTTGGCAACTGTATGGACATAGTTTGTTTACAATTTATACATTGTTGGTCACACTTTTCGAGAGAAACAAAAACGCCGGGTGACGGCGTTTGTGGATTTAATGAATATTCTGCCGGCTCGTTTATGCTTTTCTCATATCTTTGATCGCGCGAATCATCCGCTTAAATCCCTTGAGCGGATGCCCGTTCATCACGCTGACGGCCCCCTCGAAAAGCGCCGACGGCACCGTTCCGGCGCTCAGATTGACGACTCCTCTCAGCGGCATATCATCCGTCATCGCCTCCATCATGCGGATCTGATCCTCACGCGGCTCCGATTTATATTGCTTTGTGATGGATCGTTTGATGTACCAGGCGATCAGTGAGCCGAATCTCGTATCGGTGATTTCCGAAACGGTGGAGTTCATGCTGTGAGCTCCCTTCCGCGGATTCTCGGACGCCACCACGGGCCTCCCGTAAACCTTTTCAAACTGGACCCGCGGGATCGGAACTCCGTTCGAAGGCACGGAATAGTACGAGGGAGCATCGCCGGTGTAGTCCGGTATCGGTGCACGTTTACCGACCGAAAGCGCGGAAACCTTCCCGCTCAGACGAATATCCCGGGAAGAAGCGCCGATGTGGATATCGTATATGCCGGTCTCGATTTGCCAGCCCGGAAGATTCACATTAAAAAAGGCGAACGCATGCCCGTCCAAGGTAAACGTAACTGTCTTCTTCTTCCCTTTCGGAATCATGACCTTCGAGAAAGCCCTGAGCTCGCGAACGGGCTTGAAAAGTTTGGATTTGGGTGCGGACACATAAAGCTGAACCACCTCCGCGGCGTCATATTCGCCGGTGTTTCGAATATCAACCGAAACCTTGAGCGTATCCGCGTCTGTCACCTTCTGACTGCCGATCACCATGTTTTCATAGACAAAACTCGTATAGGATAGTCCGTGCCCGAAAGGAAAGAGAACCTTGGTCTTGGAAGCATCATAATAGCGATACCCTACAAAAATGCTTTCTCTGTATTCGACATATCGTCTTGTCGCGTAGCAAGAGTAGCACGGCGTATCTTCCAAAACCACCGGAAAAGTCTCTGCAAGCTTTCCGCTCGGAACAGCATCGCCATAAAGAAGCGCCGGAATGGCCGCCGCCCCTTCCTGCCCCGGCAAATATGCCATCAGCACCGCGCGCACTTTATTGATCCAAGGCATCGTCACCGGAGACCCGGCATACAGCACAACGACCACATTGGGATTTGCGGATGCCACTTCTTCAATCAAGCTGTTCTGCCCGGCAGGCAAATTCATATGCGTACGATCAAAGCCCTCTGATTCATACTCATCCGGAAGTCCCGCAAAAATCACGACCGCATCCTTATTCTCGGCCAACCGAACGGCGGCCGACTTCTTCAAAAGGTCGGTCCCGTCACCCTCGAGGCAATAACCCTCCTCGAAAACGAAATTACCGCCACACTCCTCAAACCCTTCAAATGCGTGATTTATGGCCGTCGGATTGATCCTTGAACTGCCGCCGCCCTGGAAACGGGTTTCCTTGGCAAAAGCACCGATCAATGCGATGCTCGTGCTCTTCGCAATCGGTAAGAGGCCGTCGTTTTTCAGAAGAACGGCGGATTCCAATGCGGCCTTCCTCACAAGCTTACGATTCTCTTCATAGGGATTCTTTGGCGGCCGAGGGCGTTTCTGCGCGTTGGAAATCATGGACAGCACACGCCCTGCCGATGCATCCAAGGTGCTTTCGGAAAGGCTCCCGTCACGAACCGCCTCAACGATTCGCTGGTCATTCTCGCTCGCGGGTCCGGGCATTTCCAAATCCAATCCGGCCTTAAGCGCCTTCACTCGGTCGTTCATGGCGCCCCAATCCGTTACGATTACCCCGTTAAAACCCCAGTCCTTGCGCAGAATGTCACGCAGTAGATGCTCATTCTCACAAGCATACTCGCCGTTAACTTTATTGTATGAACACATCACCGTCCAAGGCTTACCCTGCTTCACGGCAGTTTCAAACCCGGCAAGGTATATCTCGCGTAAAGCGCGCTCGTCCACCATGGAATCGCATATAAATCGTGCCGTTTCCTGATTATTGGCGGCGAAATGCTTAATCGAGGTGCCGACTCCTTTGCTTTGAATCCCCTTAATCAGGGATGCGGCCATCTCTCCCGTCAAATGAGGATCCTCAGAGATATATTCAAAATTTCTGCCGCACAACGGAGACCTCTTGATATTAACGGCAGGCCCCAAAACAACAGCAACGTCTTGCTCTCTCGCCTCGTCGCCAATCGCCTCGCCGATCTGCCGCATCAATTTCACGTCAAAGGAACACGCGGTCGTGCTGGCGGGGGGGAAACAAGTCGCCCTTCGACTGTTCCCGAGGCCTTTACTGCCTCCCTCGGAATCCTGCTTTCTCAATCCGTGCGGCCCGTCGGAAACCATGATACCCGGAATTCCCAGTGAATCGACCGGCTTGGTTCTCCAGAAGTCCAGTCCGGAGCACAAGGATGCCTTCTGCTCCACCGAAAGTTCACCGAGTTCCCCCATGTGTTTGGACTCCATAGCCAAAGACCCCCGCCTCATATTATTCGACGTTACCATTATATAGCAAAAACGATGAATCGTTTAACCGATTTGTTAAAATCAACAAATTGACTTCGCGTCCCGTAAAACAGGTATTGAATCGCTCATAAACAACACTGATCCTCATTCTATTGCACGCCGTTTGTCGAAAAGCACCACACCGCGATGCCTATTGAACCAAGAACCAAAATCTGTCATAATACATTTGCCCCTTATTAAACATGGGGGCGTAATGGTTTCGACGGGGTTGTTGGGACCGAAGAAGCGGGTAGAGGATTCTCGTTGGCCTCTCTAAAAACGGGAAAGCAAGTAATTGCAACACCTAAAACACAACTCGTAGCCGCCTAATACCGGCCACGCATCCCTCCATCCGATCTGCTGGGTGGGTTCGGGGTGTCAGACAGCAGACCTTACCTGTCGGCAGGTTAAACAGGGAAACGCCGCGCGAAAAGCTTTGACCGCGCGATGTAGACATGAAGCTACCGGACGCGTCGGCCTGTCAGCGGGCTTGGCGAAGAGGGAAATACTCTAAACACTGACTGCACCCGGAGATGCTTCGGAGGATATGATTTCGGACAGGAGTTCGACTCTCCTCGCCTCCACCAAATTAAAAAGCCACGCCTGACGGCGTGGTTTTTAATTTGGTGGAGGGAACCTCAGTAATGTACCGCAGGTACATTACGAAATCCGGCAGTATAAAAACATGCATCGCATGTTTTCATTCCGAGAGGACAAGGCACGCAGATCGCGCGTATCAGTTCTCTCTGACAAGCAGTTCGATCTTGAAACCGGATGTCATGATTTGATTTTCTCCTGTTCTTATCGGCTCTAGCTCACCGTCGATAATATAAGCCAAACCGATTTCATGATTCTCAAGCTCGACGAGCACTTTGTCGACTATACTCCAAGACGCACAGTTTTCATACATTGCATTTACTTTATTATCAATCATCGTCATTACTTCAGAAGAGGATAAGCGGTCGATCACATCTCCGATCGCTTTGGGGTCCGCACTGCTGAAT
>JAAYIQ010000186.1 GCA_012523365.1 Clostridiaceae bacterium | reverse complement strand
CGGACCCAGAACGTCGGAAGGAGCCACCGGACGGTCGGTGCCGCAAGCCCCTCGGCATCGAGGCCGACGCGCTTCGCGATCGAAAGCGCGCGGTACATGTGGTACCCTTCGCTGATGATGACGACCGAGGTACCGAGGCCGTTGTCGTCGAGAATTTCCTTGGCGAAAGTAAGGTTCTCGAGCGTGGAGGTCGAACGGTCCTCCAACAGAATCCGGTCTTCGGAGACTCCCTTTTGAATAAGGACCCGCTTCATCGCCTCAGCTTCGGTGATCCACTCGTCGGGACCCTGTCCGCCGGCGACGATCACTCGGATCGACGGATGGTCGAGCAGATAATCCGCGGCAGTCTCGATCCGGCGCATCAAGGCGAGGCTCGGTTTGTCGCCGTTGACCCGACAGCCGAGAATGATCACGGTCGAGGGCGTATCCGGCCGGCCGGCCGCGGCACCCGCCATCAGGATCGAGAGCACCCCGCACCACAGGACGCACAGACAGAGGAAAACAACGATCGAAACGATCACGATCTTACTTCGGCGCTTCTTCATCCGTGCGGAAAGGAAACGGAAAATTCCCGATGAAAAGAGGACGAAGACGGCTAAAAGAGAGAAGGAGAGCATGCCGAAAGCGTTGCCGATATTGAGAATTCCCGCGGCGGTCAGGGGCTGAAGGAAGATCCAAAATCCGTAAACGCAAAGAAGAATCAAAAACAGGCGAAGCAGGTTGTAACGGTTGAATATTCTCACAGAGGATACTCCTTCTATGTCAGCATACCTTGAAATTATGCCACATGGGTCGCGGCCGGTTTCTCTCGAAAAGGATTAAGACGAGCTCTCTGCATTCCCGGCGGGCAAGGCCGGAACGGCTTTCTGCGGACGTGCCGTCAACCCCTTGATCGACGTCTTAAAGAACGAGGAAATCGTGCTCTGAACGAATTTTTTTGTTTCGGGATCAAGATCCTTTGCTGCGGTCAGAAATTTAAGAACCGCCTTGGGCCAGTCGTCGGTCAAATCGGTCAGTTTGTGCGCGTCGGTTGCCTCGACCAGTTGGAACAGCGTGTCGATAAAGTTCTTTCTTTCCTCCGGGGTCAGTTTCAGGAGCCAATCGTTGATTGTGTCCTGCGTCTGAAGAGAGCCTTTCTTGAGCTTTTCCAAGTATCGGAAGTCCGAGTTCTCGATGACCCAATTGAACGGTATATGTTGAACAAAACCACTGAAGCCGCTGCTTTCAATAACGGAATAACATTCCTGCTGGTGCAAAAGCATTCCGAAGACTGAAGATTGCGGCAGAGTCTTACGGATACGGTCCCCGACCATTCGGAACTCGTCGCTGTCCAATACCTCTTTGAGGAAGCCGGGGCCGTCGTGGTTATAGATATCCGTGATTCTTTTTCGAAAAGAACCGTGACATTTCATCGCAGCGTACACCGCGATGTTGCCGCCTTTGGAATGCCCGCCGGTAAGGACGGTCGCGGACTTCGGAACAAAACCCGAAACGGTATTCATGTAAAGAAGACCGGCCTCCTGTGCGGGAAGCGGATAGGTGAACGCCATGTTGAAGTCTTCTTTCCAACCGATCAGCGTGCCGTCTGTTCCGCGATACGCGATATAAACGGAGTCGTCGTCCGGGAAAAAAGTGACCGCCGAAAACTGCATCTGCAGTTCGGTATCAATCTCGTTCGCAAAATAGTTGAGCGTCATTCCGCGAAACCGGGGACTGGCGACCGTTGCGGTAAGAAGTGCGAGGTTACTCTCCGCATCGAAGGTTTTCCCGGTCAGCCGTTCAAAACACTCCGCGCGAAAAAGATCCCGAATCGGTACGGACGGCTCGTCGTCATATGGGCCCGGAACCAGGTCTCTCATGTTCAAGTACGTCAGTTGTGAAAGAACCAGGCTGTCGACCGCGTGAAACGGCCATTCCTTAAACGTGCGCATCTCGCTCTTAACATAGTCGATTATATTTCCCATCAGGAAACCTCCGAAT
>JAAYIQ010000185.1 GCA_012523365.1 Clostridiaceae bacterium | reverse complement strand
GAGACCGCCCGCACGTGCGGGGGATGTTCCTGTATCGCGCGGATGAGAACGGTATTATTTTTCACACGGGTGGGATGAAGGATCTTTATCGGCAGTTGTCCGACGACCCGCATGTTGAACTCTGTTTTTCGGGAAAAGGTGTCCAAGTTCGGGTGTCGGGCTTGGTCGAGGAACTTACGGACGAAGCGTTGAAAGATGAGATCTTCGCGCATCCGACGCGCGGATTCCTGCGCGCATGGAAGGAAAATGGCATCGACTCCCAGCTTCGGGTGTTCGTGTTGCGCGGCGGGACTGCCGTAACTTGGACGATGGCGACCAATTTTCTTCCAAAGGAGTATGTAACGCTTTAATCCGAACCATTTCATGGCGACCAATAAAGTATTTTACAAAAGACCTATAAAGGAGAAACATAAGAAAAGTCTTGCATGGAAGACTTGCACATGAGGGCAATGATCTCAAAGTCTACCAGATCTTCAACTTGATCTCCCTTGATCCGTTCGGGATCAGAGGCTTCGTGTGGTTCGGGTCAAAGTAAGGAAGTAGGCGATCCCAGCTCGGCATAGGTTTTCCGGAGGCGCGAAGCACGGCGTCAAGGACCGAGGCCTGGCCGCCGATCTCGGAGCGGCCGCCGGGGGAGTTCGCGTGACCGAACATCGCGACGCGTGCGGATTCGCCGCGCATCTTTTTCGAAAGAAGAGAGGCGAGACATCGCTCGGGCATGATCAGGAGCGATCGAAGACTTTTGGGTTCGATCGGGTAGCCGAGCGCGCGCAGGGCGGCAAAGCATTCGTGACAACCGCGGATCCCGAGTACGATCGCGTCGCGTGTGTCGCAAAAGCGCTCCTGGTCGCCGTCTGCGGCGTACATCGCCCCCGCAAGCGGGAATACGAGTGCCGCGTGGTACAGAAGGTAGGAGCGGATATCGTCGTTTTCGATCGCCGGGAGGCCGGCTCCCGAAAAAATCTCGCGAAGGAGCGTGAGTGCCGGTCGGGCGGAAGCGTCGATAATCCCGAGCCGGGTCTTGGAGCGTCGCTCCACGCCGCTTTTCTCGCGGGTACGACCGTCCAGATAACAAATGATGCCGTCCTTCTCGTAGCCGCCGAATGAGCCGAAACCGGCGATGAAACGGTCGTTTCCGATAAGCCCGGCCTGTGTGTCCAAATTGCCGATATTATTACCGATTACAACGATCGCGCGAGCGGTAATCTTCTCCTGTTGCAGGCGTGTAAGCACATCCATGACCTGACCGGAGCGCACCGTGACCAGTACGGCGTCGAATTCCGTGCCGGGCGCTAGGGTGTCGGCCACTTTGATCTCCGCGGTTTCTTCGCCTTCGTCCAGGAAGAGGTTTCGGATGCGCAGACCGCCGCTATGAAGGGCCGCGAGGCGTCTTCCGCGCGCCAGCACGGTCACGTCGTTTCCGGCTTCGGCCAGACGAACCGCGTAGACGCTTCCGATCACGCCCACCCCGAAAATCAGTATTCTCTTACTCATCGAAAATCACCTCCCCTTCGAGTTATATTATACTTCGATCAAGGAGCAGTGAAAATCACAGTAAACACTGTTCCGGATTTCGCGTCGTTCTCAACGAGGCTGCTAGACGAATAATGGATATCCCGGAGGTCTTTTTCGGCATTCATGATCAGGATCGAATGTTCTTCTGAATTTCTATCGATACGATCACGCGGGGAAACACAACTCCATAATGACTGCGTTACCCACGTCGGGTGAGCGTATCGACGAAGTCCGAGAAAGACCCCAGAACCGCATCATCGGGCCATTTTCCGGGGTTTTGATTGAGTTTGACAGCACTCGGAAAGGGAAGCCCTACCGTCTCAATCGCTTCGCCCCGTGTGATTGTTTCGATGAGGAGGGTCTGCATGGGTAGACCCGACGAAGCATGGAATGCATTGCGTTGTTCTGCCGAGCGCGAATATTGAATCATTTTCCGTCGGAACATAACAGATTGACATATTTCTCACCGTAACAGATGAAATACGACTATAATGAACTGCACGACCGAAACACAAGGTGCCGCTTGCGGCGCATGATTATGGAGGCAAAACGCATGAGATCCGCCATCTATTACTACTCCCTTGAGGGCAACACTCAGAAGATTGCAGAAAAAATTGCCGAGGGGACCCAAAGGGACGTTTGTCGTCTCGTTGCCCAAAGGTCATATCCGAAGAACGGCCTGAAATATTTCTTCGGCGGTATGGACGTCGTGCTCAAAAGGACCCCAAAGCTTGAGCCGCTGACCAAGCGCCCGGAAACCTTTGATTTAATTGTATTGGCGACTCCGGTCTGGGCCGATTCCTATGCCCCTGCGATTCGCAGTTTTCTTAAGGAACATAACCTGTCCGGAAAGAAGATCATACTCGTTGCGACGACGTCCGGCGGGGATGCCGGCAAATGTTTTAAAGCGATGAAAGCGTCTCTCGGAGAATCTGAGGTTGTGGGTGAGTATACCGTTAAATCTCCGGTCGCAGAAAATGAAAAAGAAGCGAATGCCGTCGTGGAGAAGATTCGGAAGCGTTTGAACGAGTAAACAGCTTTCGCTCGTAATTCTGAATTTGCGAAACCTCGGAACCGTACCTTCGCCGGCTTATGGTTTCCCTGATATCAACGGCGTGCCGTTTGGTTTCACTTGCCCGTCTGCTTCATAAAATGCCATAAAATTACGAACATACCTTTTCGTTGGAGATCAGATCTCTCTTCCATACAGATCCTTGATGATGTTTTCTATTTCCAGATTTTCGATGGACATGTCGCTGATGACGGATTCCTCGTTCAGCTTTTTAATAAACTCGTTCAGCTTCAGTCTGGACAGATCCAGTTCGAACTCCGCGTCGCGGTCGGAATGCTGATTGCGGATGATAATACCCGGATGATTCAGGGAAGGAAGCGGGTTGTGCGTCGTTACGTGAACGGCTTTCTTGTTGCCGAGATGCGTTCTGAGCTTATCCATGGTATTGTCAAAAACGATCTCGCCGTGATTGACCACGATCACGCGCTTGGCCAGATGCTCAACATCTTCGAGATCATGGGTGGTCAATATGAAGGTCGTTCCCTTTTTGTTCTGATCCAAAATAAACTCGCGAATCTTTCCCTTGGCGATCACATCCAGCCCGATGGTGGGTTCATCCAGAAACACTATTTTGGGCTTATGAAGCATCGCCATGATGAACTCGCACTTCATACGCTCGCCCAGAGAAAGCTGTCGCGTGGGCTTGCGAACGATCTTTTCGAGATCCAGCATTTCAACCATTTCATTCATCGTTTTCCGGAAGGTTTGTTCCGGAATGTTGTATATGGACTGATTTAAAAGGAAGGAATCCATCGGCGGGATGTCAAATAAGAGTTGGGATTTCTGACCGAAAACCGCCCCGATATTTGCCACATATTTCCTTCTGTCCTTCCACGGAACATAGCCCATGATTTCAACCGATCCGGAAGTGGGAAAAAGGATGCCCGTCAAAATTTTCAGCGTGGTCGACTTGCCGGCTCCGTTCGGGCCTAAAAAACCGATCAGCTCCCCTTCGCCGACTTCAAATGAGACTGCTTTTAGCGCCTCCACCATTTTCTTTTTCCGAATGATCAGGCTTTTCAGGGCTTCCCGGAATGTGCCGCCTCTCTCATACGTGGTATAGGTTTTGGTCAGTTTGTCTACTTTTATCATGTCCGTTCCTCGCTCCTGTTTTTCGTGAGGTATCCGTGATTGGAAACTTGTTCGTTACGATGTCCGTTATTCGTTCCGCGTGTCAGGG
>JAAYIQ010000028.1 GCA_012523365.1 Clostridiaceae bacterium | reverse complement strand
TCTCTGCCGACATCCCTCGGATCGATCGGCAAATAGGGAACTTCCCAATGGTCCGGGTGTTGTTTCATGCGCTTCAATCCCTTGTTGATCGCATCCTGGTGAGAACCGGAGAATGCCGTAAATACGAGCTTTCCGGCCCATGGATGGCGAACATGGACCTCAAGTCCGGTGCATTCTTCATACATTTCGACCACTCGATTCATGTCCGAGAAATCCAACTCAGGATCAATACCATGCATAAACAAATTCATGGCGATCGTGACGATGTCGGCATTCCCTGTTCGCTCACCGTTCCCGAAAAGCGTGCCCTCAACACGATCCGCGCCGGCCATCATACCCAGCTCGGTCGCCGCGACCGCAGTTCCGCGGTCATTATGCGGATGAATGGAAACGATCATCTGCTTACGCCAGCGTGTGTTCGTGCAAAAGTACTCAACTTGATCGGCATATACATTCGGAGAAGCCATCTCGACCGTTCCGGGGAGGTTGATGATCGCTTTATTGTTTTCGGTCGGCTGCCATACGTCGAGGACGCTGTCGCATATCTCGACGGCGAAGTCCGGTTCTGTGCCCGAAAAGCTCTCCGGTGAGTATTCGCAGATCCATTCCGTGCGGCTCGTGTCCTTTTCGATCGCATCCTTGATCATTTGCGCGCCGGAAACCGCCAATTCGATGCATTCCTTCTTGCCGAAATTAAAAACCACATCGCGCTGGAGGGTCGATGTCGAATTGTAGAGGTGTACGACCGCCTTGGGTGCTCCGCGCAGGGCTTCCATCGTCCGCGTGATAATGTGCTCTCTGGACTGAGTCAGCACCTGGATCGCCACATCATCGGGGATCAGGTTGTTGTCGATCAGATAGCGGGCGAATTCGTATTCGGTCTCCGACGCGGCCGGGAAACCGATCTCGATCGTCTTGAAGCCGATCTCAACCAGAAACTCGAAAAACTTGAGTTTCTGCGAGAGTGTCATCGGAACTTCCAAAGCCTGGTTTCCGTCACGCAGATCGACACTGCACCAAATCGGTGCCTTTTCGATGATTCGAGTCGGCCAGGTGCGGCTCTGTATGGGTACTTGTGGAATTCGGCTGTATCTTTTGTAATTCATATTCATTTCCTCCGTTAATAAATCGTTTTATTCGAGCATGGAAGATTTTCCTTGTACTTCTTCGTCATAGGAAAGCAAGGATTGAGCCGATCCGCGAGTTACGCGATCGGTCATCCATTTCCCTCCTTTGTAATACGTTTTTGTTTACGAACATAAAAAAACCTCCCGTCTCTATTTCAAAAGAGACGAAAGGTATACTTCCGCGGTACCACTCCAATTCGCCCAAAGGGCGCACTCACCGGATACGAGACTTATGTCTGATATCCTGCCGCTGTATCGGTCGGCCTCCGACTCCGTCTAATCACTTATGCTTTCAACGAGTACACTCCAAGGTGAGTTCAAAGACTGTCCGACACCGCTTCACACCAAACAGCGGCTCTCTATGGTCCGGACGGTTCTTCTACTGGTCCTTATCATTGTGTTGAATATGACTTCTGTTGGCAAGGTGCGATCGGAATCACTTCCGATGAAGTTCAAATTACCATAATCTTCAGAACGAGTCAATAGCAGCAATCCAGTGAATTTCGGTCGTACTGTCGAAAAAGCTTTCGACTTCACACTTACTTCTTGGTCGCCAGTTTATTGACCAGCTCTTTAAAAAAGTTTCCCCGCTCTTCAAAATGCCGGAAAAAATCATAGCTCGTTCCGGCCGGGGACAATATAACAACTTCTCCGGGCTTGGCCTGTTCTGAAGCCAAACAGACCGCCTCCTCATAATCTGCGGCTTTCCTGATCTGATATGACCCCGGGGCACATTCCGACTCGATCGAATTTTGAATGAGGTCCGCGTTCTCTCCGCAAAGAATAATACGATCGCAGACTTTAAGGATCGCGCGTCCCAAACCGGTGTAATCACATTTTTTATCTTGGCCGCCGGCTATGATCACTCCCCGGTCTCCGCGATCCGCGAGTGCTTCCATGGTGTGGATCGTTCGGTTCGGACTTGAATCGATCGAACTGTTGAAATAGCGAACACCATTGATAGTAGCAACCAACTCGATCCGGTGCTCGACCCCGGCGAAGGATCGGGCTACGGTCGAAACATGCTCCGGTCGAATATACGGGAAAACCGCCATAGCGGCTGTCATGAAGTTTTCTAAATTATGTCTTCCGGGTACAATGATATCTTTGATCATAACCATACGAGTTTCAACGCCACCCGAAGATATCCATATTGCGCCATCTTCCACATACGCATGATCAAGCATCGTACTCTCGCCGGCACCGGGCAGTGTCGCTTGTTTACTCCACGAAAAGTACGCGACCCGTCCGCGAGCCTTCGCGTTGAACAAACGCGTTATATCATTGTCAGCGTTAACAATGAGTCTTCCCCAGAACGGTTGAGCCGTGAAAAGATGCGTTTTGGACCGGATATATTCTTCGTAATTTTTATGAAAATCCAGATGATTCGGAGAAATATTCGTAATGATCGCATGGTCGATCGGAATTTTCATCGTCGTCAGTTGAAACGATGACAGCTCCAATACGACGCAATCCGTCTCGTTGATATTATCAATTTGATCCAGAAGCGGAGTTCCGATATTGCCTCCGACATACACTTTGTATCCGGCCGCCTTCAAAAACAGAGAGATCAGCGTGGTTGTGGTGGTTTTTCCGTCACTTCCGGTCACCGCGAATGTTCTTGCTGGACAGAGGCTTAAAAACACTTCCATTTCCGAGGTCAGAACGGCTCCTTCTTTAACCGCCTGCATGATTTCGGGAATATCCGGCCGTAATTTTGGTGTCCGGAAAACGATCTCAAAACCTTGTCCGGGAAGATTTTTCAGATAATCCTTCCCGCAGGACCAATCGATACGGATCCCTTCCGCCTCGAAATTCGCTATGGTGTTCTTCAACACCCTGTCCTCCGTGTCCAGCAAATCAAAAGCGGTGATTCGTGCACCGAGCGAGTGAATGTATCGGATCAGCGGTCGGTTCGAGATCCCGACACCAAGCACCGCGACCTTTTTCCCGGAGATGAATTTTTTAAATTCAGAGAGTTTTCTGTTTTCCATCGTAATTGTCCTCTAATCATCACTTCATGTATTGTATCACGATTAATTTTAGTCTTGCGATTTTCCTACCCATATTGTATTATGAATTCTGTTCTGCGGGAATGGCGGAATTGGCAGACGCGCTAGCTTCAGGTGCTAGTGATCGCAAGGTCGTGCAGGTTCAAGTCCTGTTTCCCGCACCAGATATGAACCGTAATTTTGATTCAATTTCAAAATTGCGGTTTTTTCTTTTTTAAGTGGAATCACTTATCTTTATGAATAACCTGGCATGTTCCGCCACGGTCAGAAAAGTAATCCTCAATTTGAGCGATCAGGATATTTGTGTCATCATACTGTTCAACTTGAACATGATCCGCGATCCACATGTCGCCTCCTGATTCAATAATCAACATGCTCTGCTCATCATAAGTGATCCCATACAAATATGATTCTCCATTCAAAGAGCAATGGAGTTCAACCGTTTTTTTCGTTTTTGGTGATACCCGGAGATCCGACATCAACATGAAGAAAACAAAAAGATAGATGATTATGACTGCAGTGATGCCGATCAGAACAGCCCGAATTATTCTCTTTCTGCTTCTGCTTTGTTGCGCCAACCGATCATTAAGAATCGCAAGTTGCTGTGCGATCTCATTTATATCTTCGGATGACCCGTCGTTTATTGATTTCTTTCCAAGCAGGTCGCTCACTGAGACTTGAAAGAACTCTGCCATTTTTTCGAGCATTTCCGCATCCGGAACCGATATTCCCTTTTCCCATTTCGACACCGTTTGACGAACAACATGAATTTGCTCTGCAAGGGTCTCTTGCGAATACCCGTTTTGCTTTCTTAAAATCCGAATGTTTTCTCCGAGCATCCTTTTTACCTCCAGTGTATTATGAAATCATCATAGAACGAATTTGTTTGTTGCGCGAGCAATACATTTTAACATCCGGAGAATAATGTCATGTTACCGAAGCTTTTCGATATAATAAGAAAAACGATAAGGAGGTCGCCTATGGGCCACATCAGTGAAAAGAACGCGGATCGCTTCACCGGGTTTGCAGATATCTACGACGAAGCGCGCCCTGTTATGCCGACACATACCGTTTCCGTGATCACACGTTATTTGGGTCGCCGGCCGATAAATGTCGTCGATCTCGGATCGGCGGGTCGAAAAGGCCTATACCGAACTTTACGATAAAGTCCATCACTTGGAACTCGTTCATCCGGATATTTCGGGATGCTGCGTTCGTTACAGTAAGAATGAGCATCTGGAGAACATTCGCTCGAGCGGGCACTTTCGCTTTACGCGCGAAGTCGTATTTTCTCAAGCCAAGCCGTGCGGTGCGAAGCAAATGATCGGGCTTTTGATCAGTCAGGGAAGTTTTCAGGAGGTGCTTCGCAAAGCGCCCGCATTGATCGAGAGCGAAGTCGTAAATTTTCAAACATTGGTTAAGGAAGTCTTTGGAGATCAATCGTTCAGTGTGGAGTTTTCTTACCGGATGAGGATCGCCGTAAAATAGTCGGATCACAAACACCGGCTTTTCGAGCATGGAAAAAGCCGGATCAAAGTCCGGCTT
>JAAYIQ010000184.1 GCA_012523365.1 Clostridiaceae bacterium | reverse complement strand
GATATGCCGATACTCTTGGCGGCATCCAGTACCAAGGTGCCCTTATCGACTTGGATAACCTGATCATTGATGCGAATCGTTACCTTATCCATGGCGTCCCCCTTTATATGACGCGACTGCGGTTGGTTCTCATTCCGGACATATAGGCTTGCGGGAAGTAATGAAGCGTGGTCTTGAGTGCCGTCGGCGCCGCTTGCCCGAGCCCGCATATTGAAGTTTGCTCAACGGTCTCGATCAACTGCATCATGGTATCAAGATCCTTTTGCTCCGCTTGCCCTAAGATGAATTTATCGAAAAGAATCAGCAAGTGATAAATGCCCTCGCGACACGGGGTGCATTTCCCGCACGATTCATGCTTAAAAAATTTCAATGTGTTCCGGACAATGTCCAACACGCCGAACCTTCTGTCAATAACGATGATCGCTCCCGATCCGAGCGAAAGCCCTTGATCGGCAAAAGTCTTGTAGTCCAGAGGAATATCCAACATATCCGGCGGAAGACAGGGGCCGGAAGCCCCGCCAATCTGAACCATAAGTATCCCGTCCTGAAGCGGTCCTCCTCCGGGTCCGTCGATAACATCGCGAATACTCACGCCGAACGGAACCTCATACAAACCTTTCTTCACAACGTTTCCGCACAAGGAAACGAGCTTCGTTCCCTTAGAATCCTTCGTTCCGATCTTGGAGTATTCCGCACCGGTCATCGAAATAATACTCGGGATGTTCGCAAAGCTCTCGACATTATTGATCTGGGTCGGCTTACCGAAAAGACCTTCGGTCGTCGGAAACGGCGGCTTGTAGGTGGATCTTGCCGGATTGCCCTCAATACAAAGCATTAAAGCGAACTCTTCTCCGCAGACATAGGAGCCGGCGCCGGTATAAATCTCGATCTCGAAATCATGTCCGGTTCCCAGGATATTCTTCCCGAGAAAACCTTTCTCGAGCGCCGCCTGAACTGCGGAGCTCATAATATAGATCGAACGGGTATATTCTCCGCGGATGAAAATATAGCCTTTGTGAGCACCAACGGCCGCCGAGCAAATGATCATTCCTTCAAGAACCTGATGAGGATCCTTCTCCATCAGATAACGATCCTTGAAATTTCCCGGCTCACCTTCGTCGGCATTGCAGATCAGGTATTTGACCTCCGAATCGGCTTTGCGGACCGAGTCCATCTTGAGGCCGACGGGAAATGCCGCCCCGCCTCTGCCTCGGAGGCCTGAAAGTTTCACTTCTTCCACAATTTCTTCCGGCTTCATTTTCATCGCTGCAGCTAGGGCTGTATAGCCACCTTGCGCGATATAGTCGTCAATCGAAAGAGCGTCAATGATGTCAAAACGGCGAGTTAAGAGTTTATATTCGATCTGTTCCATATTAACGCCTCCTGTAGTCGGCGATGATCTGTTCCAGCTTCTGTTTATTGAGGTTTCCGTAAATTCTGTCGTCGATCTGGATAACCGGAGCCAATTCGCAGTGCCCCAAGCAACTGGTATATTCAAGTGAGAAGATACCGTCTCTGGTCGTTTCTCCCATGTTGATCTGAAGAAGCGTTTCTAAAGCGTCGCGAATATCAAACGCTCCGTTCACGTGACACGGAACGTCCCGGCAAAGCATAATTACAAATTTACCGCGGGGTTTCGTTGAAAAAAGCGAGTAGAATGTTGCGACACTGTAGACATGACTCTCGGGAAGTTTCATGGCCTCGGCAACCGCCTCGAGATCCTCATCGCAGAGATAATTACGGCTCTTGGTCTTCTGGAGATCTCGTAGTACTCCCACAAGCTGATCGGGCGTGTTGCCTCTGGTGCGGACAATCTCGTTCAAATCCATCGCAAGCCCTCCTTAGTGTGCAGAACATACACACCTGTGAATCCTATGCGTCCGTTACGAGTGCACCCATCATTGGGCAGGTTTATTTTTTCTATTTTATCATAAATGATTGTCATGTAAATTGCATTTTTCTCGAAAAACGCAAGGAATTTGTCATTCCGAACCGGACTTATACTCCTCCTCACCGGATCCCGACAAATGTTCGGCTGAACCGGAGCTGTTCATTTCCTTCCGTTCCTTGATTACATGAAAAATCGACTTGGAATCCGGGTCGATATCGCCGTATTTGATAAAAATAATCATCTCTTCCGTCATTCCGATCAAATACAGAACAGCCAGGGCGGTAATGATATATGTAACGTCGAAAAAATCGGCAAAAATAACAGCAAAATAGAGGATCACCGCATTAAGTTTAAGTATGAAGGTATGCATCAGAACCGGCTTCCCGCAACGGATTCCGGAAACGATAAAAGATATAACGAGCATGGACAGGAAGATGATGATCAAAACCAGATTCGGCATGGAGGTGATGACCTCCGGATGCAACTCGTACAGAAACCACGCCGAAGCCAGATAGAAGAAAAGGTCTGAAAAAGAATCCAACTTTTTACCGAGCTCGGACGTCATTCGGAATCTTCTGGCAACGATGCCGTCAAAGAAATCCGTCGCGCCGATAATGATATAAGAGATCACGAAAGCGATCCTCATATCCAAGAGGACAAAGATAATCGGAATCGGTAAAAGAACAAATCTGGAGATTGAAAGAATGTTTGCGGCATTCAACACTTTACTCTTGGTCATGTCTCCCCCCCGTCGTTAACAGTCGGCGCCCTTGTTGTGAATCTTTTCGCCTATTATACATCAGTTCGGGGCATATATGAGGCGAATATAGACGAAAACTATTTCGAACCCGGCAATTTGATGTAAAATGGAATTGCACTTATAAATGATTCAACTACTAACTCGGATCCGTTTCGGTATAGCGGGACTGCCGGAGGAGAATATGGAAATTTCGATGATCAAGTCCTTCCGTAATCGTCTGTATCCTCTTGTCGGAGGGTTTGCGCTATCCGTTTTTGTCACGTTGACAGTGTATTTTACCGGCGGCACCACGAATGTTTATACGAATCTGATGTACGTGCCGATCGCTCTGATTTCTTCGATTTACGGATTTAAATGGGGACTGATTCACGCCGCGATCAGCGGCCTTTTGGTCGGACCACTGATGCCGAAGGATGTGGTGGCGGGGACTTCACAATCACTCGCCAATTGGATCATCCGCATAGCAACCTACGTAGCGATTGCCTTCATCATCGGGGTTTTTTCGGATATCGCCCATAAGAGGGAGCAACGGGTATCCCACCTGATCACGCACGATTCGGATACCGGACTCAAGAACTACGAGGCGCTCAGAAGCGATAAGACGCTCTCAGAGCATCCCGTAACCGTGATCAGTATCGCGGTTACCGATTATCAGGAATATCTCGGTTTTTTCGGATATGACTTTTTTCAGAAAATCGTTGACGAATTTTCGAAGCAATTGACCGATATTCTGCGCATGTTCCCTCAAGCTGAGCTTTACCGCTATTACGGCATGGAATTTGCCGTGAAGGTGAATCACGAAGATGATTCGGCAAACACCGAGAGTATGCTGTCTGCGATCGGCGAGCTGAATGAGAAAACGCTTACTGTTTTGAATTTACCGGTTTACGTCGAATTCCGTATCGGCATCGCGACGACCGCACCAGAAGAGGCCTTAATGGACGGAGTTCGCAGATCTCTGGTCGCACTGCGGAGCGCCATTCGCAATAATGTAAGGATGGTTCGGTATACCAACGACATGGAGGTTTTGATCAAGAGCAGTGTCAGCATCGCCAACAGCTTCCGTGAAGCCCTGGAACGGGGAAACATACGCTCCGCATATCAGACGATCCATGATTCCGGTAACGGGCGAACGGTCGGAATGGAACTTTTGGCAAGATGGGTTCGGGATGACGACACTAAGATCCCGCCGGATGTTTTCGTTCCGGTCCTTGAAAAAACCGAACTCATTCATGATCTGACCGAGTTCATGTTTGAGCGGGCACTGAGCCTCTCAAAGAATCCGGAATATAAGGACATGTACATCAGCGTTAATTTTTCATCATCCGATTTCAATGAGCGCTCAATCCTGGAAATCGTTCGTAAGGCGAAAGAATACGGGGTCAACCCTGATCGAATCCATATTGAAATCACCGAACGAGTCCTCTTATCCGTCGCCAACATGAGATCTCATTTGGATTTTCTGAGCCGACACGGCTTTATCATTGCAATCGATGATTTCGGCACCGGGTACTCTTCGTACGGCATCATCTCCGACTTCCCGATCGACGTGATCAAGATCGACCGTTCCCTGATTCTTAAAGCGACAACAACGAAGGGATTCGGATTGGTGGAAAGCATCGTTTCCTTCTGTAAAAAATTCGGCATGATCACCATCGCTGAAGGGGTCGAAACAAGAGAGCTGGCAGATATTTGCGAGGAACTGGGCATTGATCACCAGCAAGGATATTTTTACAGCAAACCGGATTTTTTCCCGATCATGCCAAAGCTTTAACGACTCGCCCTGTTATTTACCATGTCACGAACGATAGATTTTTCTTGATCCTGCGCGAAGCCGATCCGCCTCTTCGTCCGGCCATATTCTTCTCCCGCATAAAATCATTTGACCGTCCTACACCGGAACGGTTACGATATCTCTTGGTCCGCCGGTCAGGCACTCGGCACCGTCAACGGTAACCACATACGTCTCCTCGACTCCGACCGTGCCGATTCCCTCAATGCCGCACTTCGGCTCGATCGCAATCACCATGTTTTCGCGAAGAGGCTCCTTATAACTGCCGGTGATGATCGGAAGCTCGTCGACAAACAAGCCGACGCCATGTCCGAGAAATTTGACCTTCTCGCCGTTATACCCCATGAAATGTTCGTTGAGCTCCGCGGGAAGCGGGTCGATTGCCGAAACATATATTGCGGACGGATCCACTCCGGGACGGATACCGGAAACGACGCGATCCAGCACTTGAATGCACGCACGATGAGTCTTCACGGCCAATTCGCACGGCTCCGCACCAAAGGAATAGACCTGGGTCTTGTCGCTGTGGTATCCCATATACCCGAATCCCACGTCTACGAAGACCAAATCTCCCTTTCTCAACAGCCGTTCGCGATCTCCGAGGATCGGAACCACCGGGGACATCCCTTTCATTCCGCCCGGACCGTCAAAATTGGTCGGATACAGGGACGTTTCCCCAAACCCGAACTGCCCGATGATAATTTCCATTTGAAACATCGAAAAGCGGGATACGCCGTGGTGACCTTTCTTGATCATTTCCGCGTAAAGCTCCGCCGCAAAATCGGTCTCGCTCATCCCCTCACGCAGGATCGCAGGAACCGTGTTTATCATGATATCGTTGTGCCTTCTTCCCGACTCGCGTACCAGTTTAAGCTCGTCCGGCGATTTCACCGCCCTCTGCGCCGCGATCACACGGTCAAGCGGAAGGATCGCATCCATTTTGAAATACTTCCGGATCCGATCCAGCATCGCGATAGGGACAGCCTCGGTCTCGACGCAGACTTTGCCGAGATTTTCGGGAAGATGCGCAAGCATATCACGATAAGTCGAAATCCGTATGATCGGCTCGAAAGGAGATTCGATTTTCGCGCGTTCAAAACTCTTCCGAACGAAGAAGTACATCTCTCCGCTCTTTCTAAGAACCAGGATTCCATCCTGCATCGTACCGGTATAGTAATACTGATTGACCCGTCCGATGATCAGTACGGTATCGAATTCGGGAAAGGAAACTGTAAGATTCTCAAACAAACCGGAAATACGATGTTCCGATGTCTGACGGGAAATATACGACTGCATGACGGCCTCCGATAATGCTAATTTACTAAGACACATGATAATACGATTCGGAAGATATATCCACCGAATGATTGTTGATTTTTGAGAAATGGGGTATTCTGATATTGACAACAAGCGCTAATATGATGATGTGTCAAGCCGAACCGGAGGTGTTCTCATATTGAGAATCGACGCTCTTGACAAGAGAAACGGTGACAGAATGGCTTTCGGCCGAACGCTTGACAGCGTGTCGTTTTCGCCTCCCGGTGAAAGCGCTTTTTTATTTTACGGAGGGTAGACGATGAGCATAAGGACAACGCCGCGTCCGTTTTTTCCCGGGGAACAGGATGAATCCGTAACAAACGATTTTCGAGTCGTGTCGGACAGTAAACAGAAAAATTACGTCCTGGATACAAATGTTCTTTTGCACGACCCCGGCTGTTTTCTGAATTTTCGCGGTAACCATGTGTACATTCCGATTACCGTCCTGGAGGAGCTTGATCACCTGAAATCCAAGGACGGTCTGGTCGGATATCAGGCACGCGAAGCGGTTCGGACCCTGCATCGCCGAATCGACGGCAGAGGCCGCCAATGCGTCACTGAGGGGATCGAGCTTGCAAATGACGTGATCCTTCATGTCGCTTTTCCGGACGCGTCACCGAGAAGCATCCCCGGAAGATCAAATACGCAAGGCTCTCTTCGTACCCTGCCGCTTCTCGAAGCACAGAAAAACGATAACGAGATCCTCGCTTGCGCGATTAAAATACGGGAGCAATCTCTGGGGAACGAAACGTTCCTGGTCTCCAAAGACGTTTGTCTCCGCATCAAGGCAGAGGTTTGCGATATCCCCTCTCAAGACTACGAAACGGACAAGATCAAGACCGATGAATTTTATACCGGATACTGTCAACTGACGATGTCGGACAAGTCGATCGCTAAGATTTTTGAAGGAGGTGTTAAGCCTCCTAAATCGATTGAAATGATGCCGAATCAGTTCGCCGTCATCACGTCACGCGACAACGACAAGCACACAGCACTCGCGAAGTTCGACGGGATGTACTTGGTGCCTCTTCGGTATACCAATCACTCGGCGTGGGGCCTTACCCCCAAGAACCTCGAGCAGAAGATGGCCTTTGAGCTCCTGATGGACCCCTCGATCCCCTTTGTAACCATCACCGGCGGCGCGGGAAGCGGCAAGACCATTCTGGCGACTGCCGTCGCGCTCGAGAAGGTCTTGGAGCAGCGCGAGTACCGTAAAATCGTCTTTGTACGCCCGACCGTTCCCGTCGGCAACGATATCGGCTACCTGCCGGGCACCGAGGAAGATAAACTCCGGCCATGGATGGGCAGTTTCTATGATGCGATCGACAACCTGATGACGATCGACAAGGAAAGCTACGGCGGCAAGCGCAACAAGAAGGGCGAAGAGGGTTCACAGATCGAGCAGTTCATTGAAGATTTTCGAAAAAGAGGCATCTTCGAGATCAAGACCTTCACCTATATGCGAGGCCGAACCATTTCCGATGCCATCGTCATCGTCGATGAAGCGCAGGAAATTACCCCGCACCTCGCCAAACTAATGTTGACCCGCGCCGGCGAACGCTCCAAGTTTATCTTTCTGGGCGACCCGTCCGACAATCAAATCGACAATGTCCTCGTGGACTCCAAGTCCAACGGACTCGTCTATGTGATCGAGCGGATGAACCACCATGCCGTGACCGGACATGTCACGCTTCGTCAGGTGGAGCGCAGTCTTCTGGCGGGGATCGCGGAGAAGAGCCTGTAACCGCGAGGTCTTATTCTTTGTGCATGAATGAAAAGGGCGCCTACCACGAGGCGCCCTTTTTTCGACCCAAATCAGATCAGACCGTGCGCCTGCTTTTCTCTCTGGAAACCGCCATCGCGACACAGATGAAGGCGACACCAAACCCGAGCTGGATCAACATATATAAGCCAATCGGTTTAAGATCG
>JAAYIQ010000027.1 GCA_012523365.1 Clostridiaceae bacterium | reverse complement strand
TACGGTTATATTGATCAAAGCGGCGAATTTGTGATTGCTCCAAGATATAAAGGAGCTTCACCTTTCGCAGAGATACTCCCTCCGAAATGAGTAGACTCTACGGAGCGTCGATTGTGAAAGGACTCCCGGTCGGATAAGATACCGGGAGGAGGGAAAGCGACATGGATTGTGAAAAGATCGGCAGACTGCTCTTCAATCTGCGAAAAGAAAAAGGCCTCACCCAGCGGCAATTGGCCGAAAGCCTTAATGTTAGTGATAAAGCGGTCTCCAAGTGGGAGCGCGGGATCGGCTGTCCGGATGTGTCGCTTCTCCCCGAGATCGCCAGAATTTTCGGCGTTGACCTGGAAAGCATCCTGAGCGGTACGCTTTCGGAAAACGCGATCGAGGGAGGAAACATGAAAAAACTGAAGTTTTACATATGTCCGTCGTGCGGAAATCTATTGACCGGGACTGCGGAAGCGAGCATTTCCTGCTGCGGTAAGAAGCTCGCGCCGTTGTTCGCGAAGAAGGCGGGGGAGGGCGAGAAGCTTTCCGTCGAGCATATCGAAAATGATTATTTTATCTCGAGTGACCACGCAATGACCAAGGAGCATTACATCACTTTTGTCGCGCTGGTGACCGGGGACAGCGTCATGATCCGTAAGCAGTATCCCGAGTGGGATCTGCAGACGCGCATCCCGCGCTTCGGGCATGGCATGTTGTACTGGCACTGCATCGATCACGGGCTGTTTTATCAATTGGTGTAGGGTTCTCGAAAACGTAATAGCGAACAGAGGAAAACGAGGCCGCTCTGCCTCGTTTTTTATATGAGTTTTCTTGACAAGTGACCTCGAGTCAGCTCGAAAAGCTTGCGATCCGGCGCGAAATAAAATCTATTGCCTTCCTCTCAAAAAGCCGGAACATAAATTGATGCAAAGTCTGCTTGACAATAAATGCAAAGCGTACTATGCTTATAAAGCAAAGCGCGCTTTGCATATCTATTTGGTTTATCAGAGCAGAGAGGGGGCTTTTCGATGAATACGCGAATCAGGGAACTCCGAAAACAACACAAGTTGTCCCAGGAGGAACTGGCCTTGGAGGTTGGAACGACCCGGCAGACGATCACCTCGATCGAGGTTGGGAAATACACGGCTTCGTTGGTTCTGGCGTTTAAGATCGCCAAGTTCTTCGGGCTCACGATCGAGGAGGTTTTTGACTTCTCGGACATTGAACAATAACGGAGGTAAGACAATGGAAAAGTATCGCAAAAAAGTTCGGATCAAGATGATTCTTCTTGCGCTTCTGGCGCTGACGGCGGTCGCGCTTGGGATATACAATGTGTTTTTTGAGAGTGACCCGGGAGCGTCCGGCTTTTCGGCAGGGATGCTTTCCGGATTTCGTACCGGAATGGCTATCGGGATCGGAGGCTTTTCCCTGATCCGACTGTTCTTTCTCGGCAAAGCGATCCGCGACGAGAAGGCGCTCAAGGAGCTCTACAATAAAGAACATGATGAGCGGTTACGGGCGATCCGCGCGAAAGCGGGTATGCCTTTGGTGCTGATTCTATCGGTTCTGATGCTGATCGCGGCGCTGATAGCGGGGCCTCTGAGTGTCCCGGTATTTTATACCTTGCTGATCGCGTCATTCGCGCAGTTGTTGATCGGTCTGTGTGTTAAGATGTACTACATGAAGATAATGTAGGAGGAACGGATCGTGAAGCGTAAAGGGTTACTGTTTGGGTGTGTCTCGGTCTCGGCGGACGCAGGTTTTCTCCTCGTGATCAATCGATTCGTTACCGCCTTGCCGGACCGGGCGGCTCGGTTAAGAACATGAAACGAATAGCTGAACATCCGCTCAGCCTGTCGAAAAATTCATCACGTTTCGGCAAAGTTACGAATACGTTGATCTTTGCATTTCTCACTATACTGCTCGGTGCGCTCGGATTCGTATCCGCCTCTAATCTTCTTGATCATGAGATATCGGTCCGATCCGGAATTATGATGATCGTGTTCATTTTTGTGCTTGCCGGCAGTATTTTTACGATTATCTTATTCGCTCGAAAATCAATAAAATTCACTCTTGTGTTGATTCTCGGACTCGCCTTTTTTCTGCGAATCGCGCCGATCTTGTGGGTTCATACAGAGCCGATCAGCGATTTCATGCTGATGTTACAAAAAGCACGGGAGTCTTCTGCCGGCTCTTTTGATTGGGCGCGAACAAACACAGGGTACTTTTCCATGTGGGCGTACCAGATCCCTTTTGTGCTTTTTCAGTCGCTGATCTTAAGGATATCGCCGACTGTAAAAGCCATCCAACTGGTCAATCTCCTTTTCATGACCGGAACGGTGGGTCTGATCTATGCCATTGCTAAGAAGTATTTCTCGGAAGTTGCCGGACTTATCGCCGCATTCCTTTATGCGATCTATCCGGGTGCGATCCATATGGCATCCGTGTTGACCAATCAGCATGTCTCGCTTTTTTTCATGATGGCGGGACTGACGGCATTTTCATACTCGAAAAGATATTTGGGCTTTGCTGCGGCCGGACTTCTTTTGGGGTTGTCGAATTTGATGCGTCCGGAAGGTGTTTTAATCATGACTGCGTTGCTGTACGTCGGCTTGATTCGGTGGATCGAGTCTCCCGAGAAAAAGGACGTTCTTCAAATCCTGTCTTGTCTCGCCGTTGTGGTCGCGGCTTATTATTTTCCGCAAAAGGGATTCGAGAATCTTATGCATTGGGTGGGGATCGCACCAAACGGATTTCGGATCTATGCTCCGGAGTGGAAATTCGTTCTCGGTCTGGACGCAACGAGCGAGTTCGGCGGATATTCCGTTAAACATGCTCGCATCCTTCAAATCGCGGACTCGACCTCACGCAAAGAGGCGGTAAAGGATATCATCACGGCGTCATTCCGGCAATGTGACAACATCCCTTCGTTTTTCGGTCGAAAAATCGAGGCCTTCTGGGCTTCGGACGAAGCGGTTAATTGGTCGACTGCCGGATTATCCGGTACAAGTGAAATGTTTCCATGGATGAATATCCGGCAATACGCGCAAGGGATCATCCATACGGAAGCGATTGAGAGAACCTTGCTCTATCTTCTCGCGGCAATCGGGTGTGGCATCGCAGCCCTCAGGCGGAAGCGGACAGGACTGCTTTTTGCGGGCATTGTTTGTTGCGTGTTTGCGGTCTATTTATTGATCGAAGTCCAGACTCGCTATCGCTATTCCGTGATTCCGTTCGTCTGTATATTGGCGGCGATGCTTTTCGATCATCAATCGAACAGAAAGATTGACTCTCCGAAATCCTAATGTATTCTGTTGTTCAGAATACTCTGTAGTGGCGTTCTGCCGACTATTTCTGCAT
>JAAYIQ010000026.1 GCA_012523365.1 Clostridiaceae bacterium | reverse complement strand
TTCCTGTTACACGATTCCTTCGTGGTACTCCTGAAGTGACTTGACGGCTGATCCGGAATAACCGTTCCGAATAAAGGCGCGGATTCCTTTCGCGCTTGCCAGGGCGGCAGTCATCGTCGTGATGTACGGTATTTTATTCTTGATCGCGATCTTGCGAATATAGGAGTCGTCAAATTCACTTTTCTTGGATCTCGGTGTATTGATGATCAGTTGAATTTCGCGGTTTGCGATTGCGTCCGCTATATTCGGCCGTCCCTCGAAAAGCTTTTTGATTTCTTCCGCTTCCACGCCGTTCTCGCGCAGGAACGCGCATGTTCCCGAAGTTGCCTTGATCGAAAAACCGATCGACGTCAGAACACGCGCCGCCGCCAGGCCTTCAACCTTGTCCTTGTCGTTCAGGCTGATCAGGACACAACCTTCCGTCGGAAGAGGCGACTGAATCGCTTCCTGAGCTTTGTAATAAGCAAGTTCGAAAGAATTATCAAGCCCCAGGACCTCTCCGGTTGAGCGCATCTCCGGCCCCAATAACGGATCCACCTCCGGGAACATATTGAATGGCAGGACCGCTTCTTTGACCCCATAATGGGGGATGTGACGATGCACCAGTTGACTCATGTCGTATTTCTTACCCTCGCTGACCGTCATAACGATTTTCGTCGCCACTCTGGCCATCGCGATGTTGCAAACTTTTGATACCAGCGGAACGGTTCGAGACGCCCGGGGGTTTGCTTCCAAAACATATACTACGCCATCCGAAATCGCGTACTGCATGTTCATCAGCCCGACGACCTTCATCTCGCTCGCAATCCGACGGGTATAATCGGTTATCGTTGCCAAAAGCTCCGGCGAGATGCTGACCGGAGGAATCACACACGCGGAATCCCCTGAGTGAACGCCCGCATATTCGATATGCTCCATAACTGTCGGTACAAACGCATCCGTACCGTCCGCAATCGCATCCGCCTCAACCTCGGTCGCGTTATTCAGGAATCGATCAACGAGAATCGGTCGCTCGGGCGTTACACCGACCGCGGCCTCCATATATTTATAAAGCATCTCCTCATCCCGGACGATTTCCATTCCACGGCCGCCGAGAACATACGACGGGCGAACCATAAGCGGATACCCGATCCGATTCGCGATATCGATCGCCTCCTGTGTGTTGACAGCCATCCCGGATTCGGGCATCGGAATATTCAGCCTTTCCATCATCCGGCGGAACTGATCACGGTCTTCCGCAAAATCAATCGTCTCCTGAGACGTTCCCAGAATTCGCACGCCCGCTTTTTCCAAATCAGCGGCGATATTCAGAGGCGTCTGTCCGCCGAACTGTACAATCAAACCGATCGGCTTCTCTTTCTGATAAATACTCAGGACATCCTCGACGGTCAGCGGTTCAAAATACAGTTTATCCGAGGTGTCGTAGTCCGTCGAAACCGTTTCCGGATTACAGTTGACGATGACCGTTTCATAACCCAGATCGCGAAGCGCAAAAGCCGCGTGCACACAGCAATAATCGAATTCGATTCCTTGACCGATGCGGTTCGGTCCACCTCCCAAAATCATGACCTTTGGTTTATCGCTTACCGTCGTTTGATCCGGCGCGTTGTAGGTTGAATAATAGTATGCCGCATTCTCCACTCCGCTGACCGGAACGGCTTCCCAGCCTTCAACGACACCCAACAAGGTTCGCCTTTGCCGGATCTCCGTCTCGCTCTTGCCGAGTAATAAAGCCAGATACCGATCTGCGAACCCGCTTCTTTTCGCGTGAATAAGAAGCTCGTCAGGAAGATTCGTATCCCGATACCCAAGAATTTCTTCTTCCTCTGCGACCAGTTCCTTCATCTGATTAATGAAATAGTGCTTAATATACGTCAATTCGAAAAGCGCATCAACATCCGCACCCTTGCGGAGCGCTTCATACATGATAAATTGACGCTCACTGGTCGGTTCAGCCAGCATCGCCATCAATTCTTCCAAAGATTTCTTGTTGAAATCCTTGGCAAAACCCAACCCGTAGCGTCCGATTTCCAAGGAGCGAATCGCCTTCTGCAATGCTTCCTTGTAATTTTTACCGATACTCATCACCTCGCCGACCGCACGCATCTGTGTGCCGAGTTTGTCGATGGATCCGGGAAATTTCTCGAAAGCCCACCGGGCAAACTTGATGACGATATAATCACCGGAAGGGGTGTATTTGTCGAGGGTGCCGTCGCGCCAGTAGGGAATTTCATCAAGCGTAAGTCCCGCCGCGAGCATTGCGGAAATGAAAGCAATCGGAAATCCGGTCGCTTTGGACGCAAGCGCGGAAGAACGTGAGGTTCTGGGATTGATCTCAATAATGACAACCCGTCCGGTCTTGGGATCGTGTGCAAACTGCACATTGGTTCCGCCGATGACCTCGATCGCCTCAACGACGCGGTACGAATAATCTTGAAGGCGAGTTTGAAGCTCCTGGCTGATGGTGAGCATCGGGGCAGAGCAGAACGAATCGCCCGTATGTACGCCGACGGCATCAATATTTTCAATAAAGCACACGGTAATCATCTGGTTCTTGCTGTCGCGTACGACTTCAAGCTCCAATTCCTCCCAGCCGAGCACAGATTCTTCGACGAGGATCTGCCCGACCATGCTGGCTGATATTCCCCGATTCGCAATCACTCGCAATTCTTCAAGATTATAAACGAGTCCGCCTCCGGTTCCGCCCATCGTGTACGCCGGGCGAATGACAACCGGATATCCGAGATCAGCGGCAATCGCCTCCGCCTCTTCAACACTGTACGCAGCGCGGCTCTGGGGCATATCGATACCCAGTCGGTTCATGGTCTCTTTAAATGCAATACGGTCTTCGCCTCTCTCGATTGCGTCGATCTGGACACCAATGACCTTCACTCCGTATTTTTCCAGGGCTCCGATTTTGCTTAATTCAGAGCAGAGGTTCAAAGCAGTCTGTCCTCCGAGATTCGGCAGTACCGCATCGGGGCGTTCCTTGGCGATGATTTCTGTAAGACTGCGCGCGTTCAGCGGCTCGACATACGTCACATCAGCAATACCGGGATCCGTCATAATGGTTGCCGGGTTGGAATTTACCAAAACGATCCGGTAACCCAACTGTCGCAATGCCTTGCAGGCTTGGGTTCCGGAATAGTCAAACTCACACGCTTGTCCGATGATGATCGGTCCGGATCCGATAATGAGAATCTTGTGAATATCAGGTAGTTTGGGCATAACGTCTCCTCTTGAAACGTGGTCGGTCACCGATCCTTCGGCTCCCTCCCGTCCAATTTCTCTCATCGTCGTGCCTTCCTCGGCCGTCGATATACCGAAAGAATTGTAGCCTATTACGGGTGAAAATGCAAAGCAAAGTTCATTGAACGCTCCTTACGTCATGTGTTCCGGTTTTCTGACAATAAAAAACGTCCCGAATTTACATCCGGGACGTTTGATGAAAAACAAAGACTGTCTTTACTCAATGATTGTCGAAACCGTTCCGGCTCCGACCGTACGGCCGCCTTCACGGATAGCGAACTTCAGTCCGGGCTCCATGGCGATCGGGGTGATCAACTCAACGGAGATCGTGATGTGATCACCGGGCATGCACATCTCGGTTCCTTCCGGAAGATGCGCGACACCGGTAACGTCTGTCGTACGGAAATAGAACTGAGGACGATAACCGTTAAAGAAAGGCTTATGACGTCCGCCTTCTTCGTTCGTCAGGACATAGACCTGACCGGTAAACTTGGTGTGCGGGGTGATGGAGTTCGGCTTGGCGATAACCTGGCCGCGCTCAACCTGCTTACGGTCAATACCACGAAGAAGAATACCGATATTGTCTCCGGCTTCTGCCTGATCCAAAAGTTTACGGAACATCTCAACGCCCGTAACAACGGTGTTCTTGGGTTCTTCCATAAGTCCGACGATCTGAGCGGGGTCTCCGACCTTGATAATACCGCGCTCAAGACGTCCGGTGGCAACCGTGCCGCGTCCCGTAATGGTGAAAACATCCTCGACCGGCAAAAGGAAAGGAAGGTCGATCGGACGTGCGGGTGTCGCGATGAAGCTATCAACAGCTTCCATAAGATCAATAATGCACTTGTATTCAGGGGCTCCCGCATCCGTGGAGGTAGACTCAACGGCATTCAGCGCGGATCCTCTGATGATCGGGGTGTCGTCGCCGGGGAACTCGTACTGATTCAAGAGGTCACGAATGTCCATCTCAACCAATTCAAGCAATTCCTCGTCGTCAACCATATCGCACTTGTTCATGAATACAACGATGTACGGAACGCCAACCTGACGGGCAAGCAGAATGTGCTCACGGGTCTGAGGCATCGGGCCGTCCGAAGCGGAAACGACAAGGATCGCTCCGTCCATCTGAGCAGCACCGGTGATCATGTTCTTAATATAGTCGGCGTGTCCGGGGCAGTCGACGTGCGCATAATGGCGCGCATCGGTCTGATACTCGACATGAGCGGTGTTGATCGTGATACCGCGGGCTCTCTCCTCCGGTGCACTGTCAATAGTGCCGTAATCTTTGTACGTAGCCCTACCGGAGAACGACAGAACCTTCGTGATTGCCGCCGTAAGCGTGGTCTTGCCATGATCAACGTGGCCGATAGTGCCGATGTTGACATGCGGCTTGTTTCTTTCAAACTTTGCCTTTCCCATTTAGAAATTCCTCCTTATTCAGCTCATGCTGATGTTTCGTAATTGTCCGCTCAAACGCCAGATGCATCTATTTTACTATATTTGCCGATATTCGCAAGATGCAAAAGGCAGCGAGCGGTCATGACATTGGGTTCGTTACTTCTTTAATATACCTTCCATGATGCTCTTGGGGAGCTCTGCGAAATGACTGATCTGCATCACAAATGTTCCTCTTCCTTGGGTGGACGAACGGAGTATGGTTGCATATCCGAACATATTCGCCAGCGGGACATCGGCCTGAACGGTCTGAATGCCGTCCTCCGCGTTGATTCCCTTGATGAGTCCTCTGCGGGCATTTAAGCCGCCGATCACATCTCCCATGTATTCCTCAGGCACTTCGATGTCCACGCGCATGATCGGCTCGAGAAGGACCGGATCGCCCTTCTTCATGCCTTCCTTGAAGCCCATCGACCCGGCGATCTTGAACGCCATCTCGGAAGAGTCGACCTCATGGAAGGAACCGTCCACTACGGTTACCTTGATGTCAACGACAGGATATCCGCCGAGAACACCGCTTCCCATAGCTTCCTGAACACCGGCATCAATCGGAGCGATATACTCCTTCGGAATCGATCCGCCGATCGTCGCATTGACAAACTGATACCCGCTACCGGGTTCAAGCGGCTCCAGATCCAGAATACAGTGTCCGTATTGACCGTGTCCGCCGGATTGACGCACGAAACGCCCCTCGGCACGAACCGGCTTGCGGATGGTCTCTTTGTATGAAACCTGAGGAGCACCTACGTTCGCCTCCACCTTGAACTCTCGGAACAGACGGTCGACAATGATGTCCAGATGCAATTCGCCCATTCCGGCGATGATGGTCTGACCGGTTTCCTGATCAGTGTAGGTACGGAACGTCGGATCCTCTTCCGCGAGTTTCTGAAGAGCCAGGATCATCTTCTCCTGTGATGCTCTCGACTTCGGCTCGATCGCGACTTCGATGACCGGCTCCGGAAAATCCATGGATTCCAGAATGATCGGATGCTTCTCATCGCAAAGCGAGTCTCCGGTCGTGGTGTCTTTTAATCCGACTGCCGCCGCGATATCACCGGAATATACCTTGCCGATTTCTTCGCGGTGGTTGGCATGCATCTGGAGGATTCTGCCGATTCGTTCCTTCTTGCCCTTCGTCGCGTTATAAACGTACGACCCGGCATCCAGAACTCCCGAATATACGCGAAAAAAGCAAAGCTTCCCGACAAACGGATCGGTCGCGATCTTGAAAGCCAACGCGGCAAAAGGTTCTTCATCCGATGAAGGACGCGTATCCTCCTGCTCTGTCTGCGGGTTGACTCCCGTAATCGCGGGAACATCGGTCGGTGCGGGCATGTAGTCGATCACGGCGTCCAACATCATCTGGACTCCCTTGTTCTTATACGACGAACCGCAAATGACCGGTGTCAACTTGCATGCGATGACCGCTCGGCGAAGTGCTGCTTTAAGTTCTTCAAGGGAAATTTCTTCGCCCTCCAGGAACTTCATCGTCAACTCTTCATCCGACTCGGCGATGGTCTCGACCATCTCCTCTCGCTTCGCTTTTGCAAAATCAAGCAGTTCCGCCGGAACCTCGCGCTCCTCGAAATTCAGTCCGTCATCGCTGATGTAAACCTCAGCCTTCATCGTCATCAAATCAATGATGCCTTTGAAGTTCTCTTCCGCTCCGATGGGAATCTGTAACGCGACCGGGTTGGCTCTCAGGCGATCCCGGATCATTTGAACGACCCGGAAGAAATCTGCGCCCATGATGTCCATCTTATTGACGAACGCCATGCGCGGTACTCCGTAATGATCCGCCTGTCTCCAAACCGTTTCCGTCTGCGGTTCTACTCCGCCCTTGGCCGAGAGAAGCGTAACAGCGCCGTCAAGAACGCGCAAAGAACGCTCAACCTCGACGGTAAAGTCGACGTGTCCGGGCGTATCGATAATATTGATTCGGGTTCCCTTCCATTGGGCTGTAGTGGCCGCAGAGGTAATCGTGATGCCACGCTCCTGCTCCTGCTCCATCCAGTCCATCGCCGCGGCCCCTTCATGCACCTCTCCGACCTTGCGGATCTTACCGGTGAAAAAAAGGATGCGCTCGGTGGTCGTGGTTTTGCCCGCATCGATGTGCGCCATGATGCCGATGTTTCTTGTATTTTCCAAAGAAAATTCTCTGGCCATTGATTCTTTAGCTCCTTACCGTTCGGACTACCATCTGTAATGCGCGAACGCGCGGTTGGCGTCCGCCATCTTGTGTATGTCTTCCTTCTTCTTGTATGCGCCACCGGTGTTGTTTGTAGCGTCGAGCAGTTCGTTTGCGAGCCGCTCACTCATCGTGCGCTCGCTTCTTTTTCTCGCGAAAAGAACGATCCACCGAAGTCCCAGCGTCAGACGTCTGGCGGGACGAACTTCGATCGGAACCTGATAGTTTGCTCCGCCGACACGTCTCGCTTTAACTTCCAACACGGGCATAACATTTTCCAAAGCCTGCAGAAAAACTTCCAAGGGCTCTTTGCCTGAACGATTCTTTATAATTTCAAAAGCATCGTAACAGATCTTTTGCGCAACCCCCTTCTTTCCGTCCAACATAATATTATTGATGAGTTTCGTCACCCTAATATCGTTGTAAAGCGGATCGGGGAGCACTTCTCTTTGTGGGACATTGCCTCTTCTTGGCACTTGTCTTCCCTCCTCTCATGATTATCAGATCGTTCTGAAATCACAGGTACTCACGTTTGGACCGTGTCGCGCCAGTCGCAATGTCCGTTCCCGGAAACCCGGTATATAGACAGTGTACTGACCACTTATCTGTCCAACCACAGAATGCTCTACTTCTTGACTTTTCCGGCCTTCGGCCTCTTGGCTCCGTACTTGGAACGGCCTTGAAGACGATTGGCAACACCTGCGGTATCCAAGGTTCCTCTGATTACGTGGTAACGAACGCCCGGGAGATCCCGAACACGTCCGCCGCGAATCAAAACAACCGAGTGCTCCTGCAGATTATGTCCGATCCCCGGAATGTAAGCGTACACCTCATAAGCATTCGTAAGACGAACTCTGGCAACTTTGCGCAAAGCCGAATTCGGCTTCTTGGGCGTAACCGTCTTAACAACGGTGCACACGCCTCTCTTTTGCGGCGAGGACTCGTCGGTCTCCTGCTTGTGGAGTGTGTTCATTCCGGTTTGAAGCGCCGGCGCCTTCGACTTAAAAGTCTTGGAGGCTCTTCCGGAATTAACCAACTGGTTGAACGTAGGCATCAATACACCTCCTTTCAAAAATCACTCCGCTCTCCGGCCGGGTCGATGTGCGCCCGGCAAAAACACCGTCTGCGCACAAACGCATCCGTTTCCGGAGTTCGGGCAATTAAGTATATCACCGGATATGGAATATGTAAACGTCAAAAAAACAAAAATCGCCTCGTTTAACCGGACGAAAATGGCCGCCGTCGAAGGCCGTTTTCTATGCAATCGGACAAATCACTCAGCGGGCCCCGGGTGATACGTCATTCGATAAAAGCGGGGTTCTCCGGTCGGAGACGAAGCGTTCCGGCTAACGAACGGGGCCGGTCGATTGTCGGACAATCAACCCGGGCGACAGAAGAAAACGGCTGATTGCCATTCCGCCCATAATCTGTTCCAACGTCAGGCACGCGCACTTCCCGATGCTCAGACGATCCTGGCGAACCGTCGTCAGCGGCGGCGACGAATATCGCGCGATCGGAATATCATCGAATCCGGTCACGCTGATGTCTTTCGGAACGCGCAGGTCAAGCAAATCGAGCTCCCGCAGAACTCCGACCGCGATATAGTCGCTCGCACAGACGATGGCAGTCGCCCCGTTCTCGATAAAACTCCGGACAGGCAGACCGGTGTTTTCGGAACTGAAGTCGCCGTAAGCGATCAAGTCCTTTCGGAGCGGCAGATTGCACTTATTCATCCCGACCTTAAATCCCATGTATCTTTCCTGTGCAACACGGCTGACGCCCTCGCCGTTCATGAGCGCAATCGAGCTGTGCCCGAGCGACGCGAGATGCTCAACAACGGAGGTTACACCCTGGTGATTGTCCACACCCACGCAAGCCACCTTTGGATTGAGGATCAGATTATCGAGCACCACGGTCGGAATACGGGTATCCTGAAGTTGGCGGTGGAAGTCGGAGTGTAGGAAGAAGCCGAGCAGAAACCCTCCCGAGTAGCCATTTTTACGCATGTACTCATCATAAACGTAATCCAACTTCTCATTCAGTGAAATCGGAACGATATCAACCTCCCATCCGCGCTCGGCGGCCGCAAGTCGAAAACCGACGATGATCTCATATCCAAACTGCTCGATTTTCTCGAAGCCCATATTTTCAATGAAAACACAGATTTTACACGAAGAACCGTGGACGGTATTATGGCGTGCGGAAACTTCCAGTTCCAAAGCGGCATCCAAAACTCGTTGTCGAGTCTCGGAGTCAACGACGTCGGAACCCTTGAGAACCTCGGACACCGTACTGACCGATAACCCGAGCTTTTCGGCAATGTCTTTGACGGACGACATATCATCCCTCCTTCTCGAAAAAGCCTCTCATATCCGAATCCGACCGCCGGACAAACGTCCTACTTGTAGCCGATTGCTTTGAATCCGAGCACATGAACCAAATCGCAGTCTACGACATACGCCCCGCCGCTCCCGTCTCCCCAGGGATCCTCCAGATATTGTGTCCATTCGTCGGCGGTGAGATATCGAACCAGTCGATCCATCTCCTCTTCTTCATCTCCCGCAAAAGGCAGGAGAGTAGTTTCCACCAAGTAATATTCTCCCGACATATATCCGGTTTCGACTGCGACCTGCGCATGACCGGGCAAGAAGAGAATCATTGCGTGCATATCCGTCGATTGGATCGCCGAAGCGAAAAGGATCGCGGTTTCGATACATATACCGGATCCGCTCGAGAGCACCTTATCCGGCAACATGACCCGTTGATTGATTCCCTCGGACATCGAGAAAGGCCCCATATTATAGCGAACCCCGAGATCGCTGATTGCGCCCTGTATCGCTATGATCTGAATATAAGTATTCAGAGCCGGATCATCGAAAAGCCCGTAATCCTGATATCCGATCAGCGAATTGATCTGTCCCTCCGACCAGTAATCGATCCATGTGATCGCACTTCGTCGCAAATTCAGGATCGCATCCGATTCGGGTGTGAGCCATGCGAGCACGTTATCCCGACTTGCGATCCCGAACTCGTCGTCGTGCAGGAGAAAGTCATACACACTCATCAGGCTCACCGTTTTGGTTTCCTCAAGAATGGTCCGGTCATTATCCAGATCCTCGATCGTCAGGCGAAGTTGCGTTTCTCTGGAACTTTCCAGGTTCAGATTTTCAATCAAAAGCGGCGGTTTCAGAAGAAGCTTGGTGACCTGTTCACTGATCGTCAGTTTTTGTTGGAATTTTTGAGTCAGTCCGGGGATCTCCACGGTCAGCATCACCTCGATCGAACCGTGATCCGAACTGGCCGTCAGATTGACGACGGAATCCAACGAGGAATAGAGTCCGGGGTAAATGGTCTGTGCATAATTGTAATCCACCGTGACTGTCGGAATTTCATCCAAATATGTAAAGGTCACCTCGGGGATCTTTTTGGCAGGCTTCCCGAGCACTGCACAATTCTCAAGGAGTTCATCCTTCAGTTGCGAAATATTGCCCTCCAGGCGTTCCCGAACCTTAATGTATTGTAAATCGTAAAGTTCGAAAAGCTCCGCCTCGAATCGAACGACATCCACATTCTGCCTGATCATGAGCTGATTTCCGGAGGCCAGACGAAGGGGATCATTGAGAGACAGTCCGTCATACCATTCCTCCAGCATTTTTAAATAAATGCCCATCTTACGTGTGTAGATATCCATGCTCTCTTTCATGTAATCGGGGCAGGAGTCGATCTGTTTAAAATTCTCTACGGTCCGTTCGATCGCCGCATACAGATCCTCAATCATCAGATAAACATCATCGCCGTATTCGGTCTCATTAAAGTCATTGATCGGCTGAGTCGCTTCGGATTGGTCCACGTACAGCGTTACAACCGCCAAAAGATCGGCAAGACAACGGTTGAGCTTCTCCATATATATATTTGCCGCCTCGAAAACCATCAAGGCTTCATCCGACTTCGGTTCATTCAAATCGGAAAGATCATCGGCCAGGCCTTCCACTTTAAAAACCAATTCGTTGATCGTCAGTTGATTCTGGAGAATTCTCGTGTCATAATCCGTGGAATCGTAAATCGTTCCGTTTTCGATTGAGGCTGCGTATTCCTTAATAAATTTACCGGAAACCTCGATCTGCTTATCGATCAGATCGATGATTTCTTCGTTGATTTCTTCGGAGTCGATAATAATATCTTCAACGGAAGAAATTGTTTCTGTGTCGCGATCCGACAACGTCGATCGGGAGTCCGTCTTATCTCGGAATGCAGAAATCAATCCGCACCCGCCGACTCCGGACAATGTAATAATCATAGCCAGAAGGATTGCCGCCATCTTCTTCATATCATTCCTCCGTTTTATCTTTCGAGTGAAACCGGAGACCGAAAGCCACCTGATTCAAACAACCCCTCTGTGTTAAAATCACGGTTTCAATAACATTATAGACCGAACGAACTCATTTTCATAAGGCG
>JAAYIQ010000183.1 GCA_012523365.1 Clostridiaceae bacterium | reverse complement strand
TTGAACAGATGCTTTTGAAATATCCGACGACGAATGTATTCGAAAAGAAAAACGCGATCAAGGAAATTCTTCAGGAGATCGTTCTTTGCGGCTTGAGCAGAGCGGGTTTTTTTCGGGAGGCGGCTTTCTATGGCGGAACCGCCTTGCGTATTTTCCACGGACTGGACCGATTCTCGGAAGATCTCGATTTCTCACTTCGCGAAAAAAATCTTCATTTCGATCTTTCCGAATATTTCCCGACACTCGAAAAGGAACTCCGTTCCTACGGGTTTCGATTCCGGGCGGAGACGAAAGAAAAATCCCGCGAATCCGATATTCTTTCCGCTTTCCTGAAGGGTGGTACGCGAGAGCATGTGTTACGGATCGATCCCGAGGACGCGACCGCAATGATGATCGATCGGAATGAGCTCATCAAAATCAAAATCGAAGTGGATGTGAATCCGCCGGACGGAGCTTCGTTCTCGACTCAATATCGCCTGTTACCGATCCCTTATGAAGTGGCGCTCTATGATTTGCCGTCTCTTTTTGCCGGAAAACTTCACGCCGTCCTCTGCCGGGCGTGGAAATCACGCGTCAAGGGGCGGGATCTGTACGACTATGTTTTTTATCGGTCCGCTTCGACCCCGGTCAATATGGAGCACCTTGCAACCAGACTCAAACAGTCCGGCTATATCGGAACCGACGAGACTCTGACGATCCCGCTACTCAAGCGCATGCTGTGCGAGAAGTTTGCGACCATTGATTTCGATCAGGCAAAGCGGGACGTTCAGCCGTTCATAAAGAACCCGTCCGCGACAGATGTCTGGAAGCCTGAATTCTTTTACGCGATCACGGAAGGCTTGCAGGCGCAAGAATAGGCGCTACCTCTCCCGGATCTTCGCCAGAGCGCCCTCATAATCGGTCGCGCGGTCGACGGTGAAATATTTCCGGAACTCACGCGTCCACAGATCCATTTCGCCCTCGATCTCATTGATCTCGTTCATGATGAACGCAACGTGCTTCAAGCCGGTCTTCGCCATCGCGGGCAGAAGCTCCGCGAAAGCCCAGACGATGTCGTCCTCATGATCCTCAAAGCCGTCGCGCGCGTCGACGATAAACGCTGTGTCGCCGCCCCGCACAAGAAGCTCCAGCGCGAAAAGCGTCGGCGCCCGGTAATCCTCGTGGTGCGCGTATTTTTTCCATGTGAGCAGGACCGTCCCGTCCCGGGCGATCCGTCGGACCCGACAAAATTCGGAATCAAAGGAATCGTTCATCCGTTGCCTCCCGTCGCGCGATGATCTTCAATGCGCTGACCTCCATTGTGGGGGAAAGTCGAGGCGGAATCAACCGGAAATCTCGATATAATTAGAGCCATATTTTCGTGCGGAACGATTGCCGGGCACCGCCCGATGCATATCCCGCGCTGAGCTTAAACATCCGAAAAGACAATTAATTCTCCTTAAACAGAGTATTCTTCATCGGCTCGCGTCCGTCGTAAAGGACCGGGACGCCTTCGCCGTTCATGAAGTGACCGCGCGCAGCGTGGATATGAAGGTGTGGGGTGACGGTGATCCCGGAATTACCGATAGTGCCGATCAGGTCGCCTGCGTGGACGTAGTCCCCTTCTTGGACGACGATGCTGTCCTTTTCGAGGTGCCATAACACCACATACACATCCCCGGTGAGGATCGCGACACCGTTTCCGGTGTCCGTGATCGTCCCATTCAGCGGAACATTATCATATCCTTCCTGGACCTCGTACACGAGGCCGTCGCAGGGGCTGTAGACATTCACGCCAAAGACATAATAGTCTTCGAGCGATTCTTCATTACCAAAATTCCTGCCCTCGAATCCGAAGTCGTCAATCATGACGATATCGTTCGCGAACCGTTCCGATTGATAGTAGTTGAGGCGAATGTTTTCTGCGTCTTGATAGTGATAGTTGACCAGATTACTGACGGAGCCGTCCCCGGCGTCATTGATCAGGTAGGTGCCGTCGCGAAAAGGAAACTGCAGTCGGATCGGCTCCTCCTTATAGGAATATGCGCGAAATATATTGACGTTAAAGATCCCGAGAACGATCACGGCGAACAGGCCGAAGCCATAAAGGATCCACACGCCCCACTTGGGCTTCCGGAAGAAGGGCGCTTTTCGAGCCTTGAAAAAAGCAAGGACTGCGGCCGCAAAAAACAGACCGACCAGAACATACCTCGCGTAAAATCCTCCGGACATCTCCCAAACTGCGGAGAAGTAGAGGAGAGACAGAAACAACCCGGTCGGGATCACAACCAACAGCGCGGCCAACTTGCTCTTGAACGGAAATAGCGCGATGAACGCGAGAAGACATAACGGAAGGAGGATGTACTGGACGAAAAGGGGTATGTTAATAAACAGGTCAAAGAGTCCGTTCAGGATCGGCATATCGATATCCTCCCTCGAAAAAAGAAACGAATCCAACAACTTCAGAAAGCGGCTGGATTCGCCTCTGATTATTTAACGATCGGGCTTATATAGCGATCACGCGGAAAAAAATCTCCTGAATGATATAGAAAGACACATAGGCGATCGCCGTCAGCCAGAAACTGTTGGTATACGGTTCCTCATCGTTATTCTGAAGGAAAGAGTAAACGATCAAAGCAGAAATGATATATCCGACACTGGTGAACGGACTGCCGGGCAGGCCGATGGCAGTCAAAATGATCGAGACGAGCATCAGCGGAATCAACGGAACAAAGGAGAGACCGACCGCGCCGACGACCGAGGGCAAAGACTTTTTCTGCAATTTGAAAGATCCCTGCAGAAGGAAAATCACGAAAATCAGAGCGGCAAACGCAAACGCGAGAGCAAGCATGACTTTGAATCCGTAACCGAATCCAACGTACTCCCTAAAACCGTATTGGAAAAGGGTAATCAGTAAGATTGCACCCAAAGAAATAAGTCCCCAGAGCCAATAAGAATCTTCGGTCCTTGAAAGAATGGATTTCACCGGGCTTTTCACGAACTCGCCGATAAAACCGCCGACATTCGTATCGTATTTGGACGGAGCCTTGGGAGCCTCTGCGGCTCCGGCAGCCTCAGGAGCAGACGCAGTTGCAAATACTGCCCCGCATTCCGGACACTGAGTTGAATTATCTGCGATCTCTTTACCGCAACTTGCACAAAACATACCACACCTCCGTATATTTGCTTGTGATCAAATGCTTCAAAAAATATGATAACACTAAGTTCTCTTTTAGACAAAGGATTAGAGTAAAAGACGGAGTGAAAAAAGGATCCCCGATCATCCGGCCCGGAGAATCAGTCGGGTCGGGTCCGGTCGAAGTGGCCGCAGGTGATGAAATGAAGAACGAGTTCATCGTTCATAGATGTCTTCTCCC
>JAAYIQ010000182.1 GCA_012523365.1 Clostridiaceae bacterium | reverse complement strand
GTATGACTCATGCGCTCATGCGGCAGACCGCTACACCCGCCTCATGATTTTTCCCGGGAATCCTTGTGATAAAACCCGGGAATTCCTGATGATTTTTTCCGGGATATTCTATTGACATAACACAATCAAATCGCCAACTGTCCTGCTGACCGTCTCTACATGCACAAAATACGGCTTACCTGCTTTGTCGACCTGCCCGGCGTGTGATACTTGAGCCAGACAGCGAGCCTGGTTGAGGCTTTCGTTCCAGTACTGATCTATATCGTCAGGGCGCTCATCATGCATTGGATTCATTCCTCTCTCGAAAAGTGCTGATTACTTGTTTTCAAAAAAGTCTTTGTTGAAGCATTACGCCAATAGCCGGAGCGATACCCTTATCCGGCTGTCTTACCTTCCGAAAGGCCTACTCGGGTGTACATCAATACAATAAGCAATCCGACATCAGGTCGCTGTTAAAATATTGATATCCACCATTATAATTCTCGTTGCTATCCACTCGAATCTGAAACTGATCCCAATCCAAAATGTTATCCTCATCATGCTTCTTGGCCATCTTAAAGCAATATTCCTTTATTTGATCGAGCAACAAAATATTATCCTCCACTGCTTTGAAATCTTCATTTCTGATGAAAACATAAAATACCGACCAATAACTTAACTCCGCAACCTGAGGGAAGACATCCTGTATCGTTGTATGAATATCCTTCCAAGTTAATCTTAATACTTTTCCGTTCATCACTTTCCGAATATTTTTTTGAATAAATTGGACGTGCAGATCTTTCGAAATGCCGGGAAGTGGATTTTCACTCAATATTTTGTAAAATGCCGTCACAAAGATATGTTGCGGGTCTTCAATTATGTAATGAATCGTCGGGTCATCTTTCCATAGGTAAATGAAAAAGTTCAAGAACGGAGAGTCTACCCTCGGCCGCTCAAATTTACAGTTGAAAATTTGGATGCCATAAGTCGCTTCAATATGCTTCATGTAATGCTTCACAAATTTGAAGCGAAAGTCCGACTTTCGATATTTTTGTACCGCAAAATCGTAATCAAAACTATCCATAACGGAGGAACGCGGCTCACGATCTCCAGCGTTATAAACTTCTAATCCAATCTCATCCCGCTTATGCTTACCGAAAATATACGACATTATCTGCTTACTCCCTTCGCTACTCGCAAATTTATTCTCCGCCAATCGATTCAGCTCGTCGATATATTTCTGCAATTCATCAACACCGGACCGCTTGATCCCGATGCTCATTTGAATGGTTTCTTCTTCGAAAATTCACCTGCTCATCATAGCATTTGTTGTGAAATCACGAGTAGATAAGGTTTACTTCCACCTCTTCCATTATACTTTTTCGAGGACCGGATAAATCGAAATCATCGTCCAAAGACACGACTTGACTGCAGCATTTGATATGAAGGGTTTGCTTCTTTGATCTGTTCGGGGGAATCGATTAATTGTTCAAAATCCGAATGACTCATCCGGCTGGCTTGCGCGCAGTCCAGTCCCGATTCGCTGCATCTCCGGAATACTCATCAGAATTTCTAAGCAGAGAGCTCATTGATACAATGTAGGAAGTTGATATGCCGGCCCGAAGATGGTGTGTTATATCAACAGAATATCCCGAGAAATATCATCAGGAATCTGTGTTCCTTTTCGAAAAGCGCCGCGATGTGCTTCCGTCGCGAAAAGGCTTTTCGGGTGTTGACATCGCTGTTTATTACGTTATATAATAAACATATCAGTTTAAAAGACGATAATTATTATGCAATATAGCCGGGTTGAAATCCGCTTACTCTTCCTGAAGGAGAATAGAATGAAGCGAACGATAGTATCCCTGTTTCTTGTTTTTTCAATGAGTTTGATTCTGTTATCGGGTTGTTCGGCGGATCGGATCTATGCCGAAAATTCGGAAGAAGAAACCGAAAAGTC
>JAAYIQ010000181.1 GCA_012523365.1 Clostridiaceae bacterium | reverse complement strand
TCAGACTACCTGGAGGAGACATATGAAGTCGGTGATGACCTTTTTATCCGGTATAACGAAGAGGAATTTCGTGTGATCGGAGTAGCCGGACTTTCGTATCCGACAACGCTGGATTCCATTTTGTTTTTCAATCTCAGATCAGCACAAATCGACGAATTGATTCAACTTCGTTTTTTTGTGGATGGTGACGCAACGACAACAAAAAAGACTTTCGAAGCAATGAACGCTTATGCGACAGACGAAATCGGAGTCGAATTAAGCCAAATGGATATGCCTACGACCTTGACCGATATCGTATCCGGAGGCGTCTATTTGAAAAATCATCTGACGGTTTTGACATTCGCGTTTATCGCTCTGACCTATATCAGCATATTGACCCGTATTCTTTCCGCCGAAGATAAAAAAATCGGAGCAATGCTCTTAACCGGCATTTCCGTTGGTAGAATCGGCTGGTATATCTACGGCCGGATCTTTTTCTTCGGAATTGCCGGAATAATTACCGGGGCTATTGCTTCCTCCGTTATTCTCTCCTTCCGCTACTTTCAACTCTCTGTCATGCTCGTACTCGGAGAACTGCTGATCTGGTCCGGGGTCAGTTTCGTCCTCCTGCTCCTTTGCATCGTGCCTATCGTATTTCGTGTTCGAACACTTCATATTGAGGAGGTCATTCGAAAAGCATGAGTTTCATTTATCACAACATTCGGAGAATGTCCTTCTCAAATTGGAAAAGCAATTTGCTGATTTTTGTGGACATGGCTGTATGTACCGCCATCTTCTTTATCATGCTCCATAACTATACGCTTTCACTGCATACATATAGAGAAGAACTGACGGACACCGTGCTGGCGCAACGCGTCTGTATAAATCTGAATGATCCGTCAAACATTGCTGGAATGACTTCTGGAACGCCAATATACGACGTTGCCCTGAAGGTCCAGAAGGAGATTCTTAATTCGCCGGATTGGATTGCGTATGAAGGTTTCCATCTGTTCGATTTTCCTTACAGTCGCGAAGTATTCCCGAACGCCGTACCCGAAGATGTCCTGACCCGATTTTCCTTCAAATACATGTACGATTACTATGTCACCAGTATGTCCATATACAGCACGACTTTTATGACACAAAACGGACTGCGAGTATCCGAAGGCCGAACTTTTCAAGATTCGGATTTCAATATTATCGATTGTCCGGTGTCGATCATAATCGGTGCAAAATTAGCTCCCTATTTGGATGTCGGTGATGTGGTAACCAGTGGAAATGGGCAGGCGATCGTGGTCGGGATTTTGGAAGAAGATTCATTCTGGATCGATAGCGGTCAAGATAACTCAAGCGATGAAATCGATATCAATAAAAGTTTCATTTTTGCGGGGGATCTCCCTCTTATGACCGGCAGGACAACCTTGGAGAATCGTGAAATAGACCGTCTGCATGCACTTATGAATGGCGGCGTGATTGTGCCACACGATAAACATCTGGACGTTCAGGATAAAATCAATCAAATCACCGCCAAATACGGTTTCTATCCGCTGATTGTTACGTCGGTCAATATGAATGAAATCACGAATACGACCATCGTATCGGAAAAAAACCTGCTCTTACTGTCGATCCTTGCCGTGCTGACCTCCTCACTGGCAGTATTGTCCGTAGGCACGGTACTTCTTCGCAGGACGCGCAAAGACATCCCGAACATCTGCGTCTTCCTGATGTCGGGCATTCCCCTCGGAAAAATCATGATGTCGATACTCATCGACCTTCTGTTCTGGGGAAGCCTTGCCCTGCTGCCGTCACTCGTGCTTTCCTGGACCGAATACCGGGCTTTCTTTTTTCCGATATGGCAATTATTGCTCTTTCACTATGGCGCATTATTCATCGCATTTATTCCAATCATTCCGACTCTAGGTCGCATCAATCTCGATTACAACATTCGCGCCGGTGGCGAATAGGAGGAAAACGATGGCACTCATTCAACTCGAAAAACTATCGAAAAGCTACGG
>JAAYIQ010000025.1 GCA_012523365.1 Clostridiaceae bacterium | reverse complement strand
CTCCCTAATCAGGTCGTCTATAATATCCTTTGCCTCATTCCAGTCGTCCAGATTCTTACTGTATACCTTTTTCCCCGATCCGGTAATTGTATAATACCGTCTTCGGGCTCCGGTTGTCTCGTCCCCCCAGTATGAAGAAATCAACCCTGTTTCCTCGAGTCTTCGAAAAGCCGAATATAGAGTGGCTTCCTTGAGCTCATACCGTCCTTTTGTCTTCTCTTGAATAGACTTATTGATCTCATACCCGTAACTGTCGTTGATCAAGAGGTGCTTCAGGATGATCGTGTCCGTATGACCGCGAAGCAAATCCGAGGTAATTGACATAGTATATCCTCCTTTCGTATATTTCTTCTGTCGTTATACATTTTATATGGTTATACTGTGCCTGTCAAGGTATCGGTCATATTAATTATCCGTTATAATAATAAAAAAACACGCGGGATGGTTCCCATGAAAAAAGAAGCGCTTCAAAACGAACGCTACGAGGCGAATCGCCACAGCATTTCCGCTTTTCGGGCAAATGTCGCCGGCCTGTTTCTGCCGGTACCCTTGGCACTGCTCTATATTATCCTGTATCGCGCTTCTTATCCGTATCTGAGGCATTTGGGAAATATCGAACTCCCGCTTCGCACGGAAATCCTGATACCGGTCGTCCTGATTGCTTTTTTTGCGTCGATTATTCTGCTCAATCTGCTGCACGAGATGATCCATGCGGCCGTATTCCGGATTTGGGGTAAAGGCGGCCCGGGAAGCGTCGTTTTCCGACTCAGCAAAATGTCCTTCTACGCACACGGGATCGAGGCGATCCCGCTCGGAGTCTATCGTTTTGCTTTGATTGCCCCTCTTCTCTTGCAGGTCATTCCGCTTGCTTTCCTGTCCGTGTTTCTTGGCGATCCATTTTCTTTTCTGATCACACTGATCATGATATTTTCGACCGGCGGTGACTTATTTACGCTCTGGATCACCCGCAAATACTCCGGAAAGGGCATTTACGTCACGGATGATCCGGATCTTTCGGCCTGCGAGATATTTGTTCCGAGATAAGGCGTTGCGCCGGTCTGGAACCGCTCGGGTTCCTCCCAATTTGATGCGCGTGACACCGCTTTCCTCCAACCTCTAATTCTTTCTTCTCGAAAAGCCGGTGCCTCCGATGGCTCAAATACCCGGTCGCCGGCCCATAAAGCCGCAACCTCGTCCAAACTGTTCCAGACACCCGCGGTCAGGCCGGCAAGAAACGCGGCGCCCTGGGACGTCGTTTCCTTTTCTCGTGAGCGGAGTACGGGAACCCCGATCAAATCCGCCTGAAGTTGCATCAAAAGTCCGCTTACACTGACTCCGCCGTCTGCTTTCAGCGAACGAATCTCATATCCGGATTCTCGTTTCATCAATTCCACCAGATCAAAAACCTGATATGCGATCGATTCAATGGCGGCTCTGGCAACGTGAGCCCGTCCGCTCCCGCGCGTCATCCCGATCAGACACCCGCGCGCGTACATGTCCCAATACGGAGCACCCAATCCCGAGAAAGCCGGCACCAGAAATACGCCGCCACTGTCCTCGACACTCTCCGCCAACTCGTCACATTCCTTTGGTGTAGTGATGAGTTTCATCTCGTCCTTCAGCCAGGAAATAATCGATCCCGCGTGAAAAACACTGCCCTCCAAGGCATAGACCGTCCTGCCGTCATAAGACCATGCCGCCGAAGTCAGAAGACCGCCTTTTGAAATGATTCGTTTCCCGCCGGTGTTCATCAACGTGAAGCAACCCGTCCCGTATGTATTTTTTATATCCCCTTCATGAATACACATTTGTCCGAAAAGCGCAGCCGGCTGATCGCCGGCGATACCGGTAATACGAACCCCTCTCAATCGCTCCAACCCCGGAATACCCGAGGCGACTACTCCGAATTCCGAGCACGACGGAAGGGCTTTCGGAAGAAGAGTCATCGGAATTTCAAATCGCCCGCACAACTCTTCGTCCCAGGAAAGAGACTCGGTATTAAATATCATCGTTCTGGATGCATTTGAATAATCCGTACAATGCGACTGTCCGCCGGTAAGTTTATATACCAGCCATGTGTCGATTGTGCCGAACATCAGATTGCCGGCATCGGCCTTCGCTCTCGCCCCGGAAATATTTTCGAGTATCCACCGGATTTTCCCGGCCGAGAAATACGCGTCTATAACCAGACCGGTCTTCTCCCGGACCTCCGGTTCAAAACCGCGGTTCTTCCATTCCTCGCAGATCCCGGCAGTTCGTCGGCATTGCCAAACGATCGCGTTACAGATCGGAATTCCGGTCAGACGATCCCAAATTACCGTTGTTTCCCTCTGGTTGGTAATCCCGATCGCCGCAATTGAGGACGCATCCAATCCGCTTCTGTCGAGGGCTTGATTGACGGAGGTGACCACGGACGCAAAAATATCCTCCGGGTCATGCTCCACCCAACCGGGCTGAGGATAGTATTGGCGAAAAGAAGCGTTTCCGGTTCCCACGGAAGCACCCTTTTCATTAAATATCATACAGCGGGAACTGGTCGTCCCCTGATCGACGGAAAGAATATAGCCGCTCACAACGCACCTCCTAGATCCTGCCGGTCAGGCGATTTATCTTCATCAGCCAATGAATATCAGCCTTAGCAAGTTCTTCCGAAAGAAATCGAACACCCCAGTTGCCGCTTTGGGTTCCCGGGATATTCATCCTGCGAGATGAGTTCATATAGAGAAGATCCTGAACCGGAAAAATAACCAAATCGGCATGTGACTGCATTACGGACCTCATGATCCCCTTGCATAAGCCTTCCGGCCCGAAATTAACGCCATCGTATATATCAAGACCGCAGTAATCCCGGACCGCTTCTTTACTTTCTTCGCTCAAGCTCTCATACCAGCCGACCGAGGTATCGTTATCGTGGGTGCCGGAATATGCAACACAGGAGTGAGAAAAATTGTGCGGACGGTGTTTGTTGTCCTCTTCGTCGTCAAACCCGAACTGAAAAACGCGCATCCCGGGAAACCCGGTTGATTCGAGAAAAAGCTGGAGGTCCTCCGTCGCTTCCCCTAAATCCTCCGCGAAAATCGGCGGGTCGGGAAAGTCCAACTTGAGCCGGTCAAAAAACACCTGACCCGGCCCCGTTTCCCATGTACCGACGATCGCGTCCTCACGGTCGGCCGGAACGCTCCAGTACGAACTGAAGCCCCGAAAATGATCAATCCTTAGCAGATCGTAGATCTCAAAATTACCGGCAAGCCGACTTCGCCACCAATGATAGTCTTCATCGGCGTGCGCTTCCCAGTCATAGAGCGGGTTACCCCACAATTGACCCTTTGCGGAAAAATAATCCGGCGGCACACCGGCCACATTCAAAAACTTCAGATGCCCGTCAATGCGGAAAAGGTTGCGATGCGCCCATACATCGACCGAGTCTTTTGAAACATAGATCGGAATATCTCCGATCACGCTGATCCCGAGATCGTTGATCTCCTTCTTGAGTCGGGCCCACTGGGAAAAAAAAAGATACTGAACGAACGCAAAGTAAAGGAACTCGTCATAATACCGCTCCCGGATCGCCGCCAGAGAATAAGTGTCATGCCTTCTTAAGTCCTCGTCCGACCATTCCCACCAGGGCTTCTCTCCGTTCATTCCGCGAATCATCAGGAAAAGCGACAAATCCTGCACCCATTCGTGCGCATCGATAAATCTTTTAACTTCTTCCCGCGTTTCGTCGGAAATGCGCCCGAAAGCTTTACGCAAAAAAATCGCGCGTTTCCTTCTACAACTCTCAAAATCGGCCTGTAACACGTCTCCCCGGTGCTCCAATTCGAGCCGTTCTTCCTCCGTCAACCAGCCCTTTTCAACGAGTTCGTCGGGGCAGATCAACATCGGGTTTCCGGCAAACGCTGATATACTCATATAAGGTGAATCGCTGTCACCGGGCACGGAAAAAGGTAAAACCTGCCAGTAGGAAACACCTGCGTCGGAAAGCATGCGCGCAAATTCGCGGGCCTCCGCACCGAAACAACCGACTCCGAATGGCCCCGGTAAAGATGATATGTGGAGCAGAACGCCGCTTCCGCGCTTCATTTACACGTCCTCGACATTTCTGATGTAAACCAAAGTGACCTGTGGATTCCTCTCGTTGATCCGTTCCTCGCTCTCAATCCCGTCGATGATGCGAATCATTTGTGAGAGTTTCGAAAATCCGTAGTTTCTGGAATCAAATGACGGCCGCTTCTTTAAAACAAGACTGCCGACCGCCCCCAGAAAGGCCCAGCCCTTATCGTCCGCCAAATCGGAAATCGAGGACGAGATCAGGTCAATGGTGTCCTGATCAATAGGCAAAATAGATCGGGCTTGCTCGTCTCCGTTCTTCTCTTCCTTCGCTTCCTTACCTGCCTTCAATGTCGGTTTACTCTTCGGCTTCCCGGTCGGCTTTTCTTCTTGTCTGGCTCCGAGGATCTCCAGGTAGATAAAACGATCGCATGCCGAAATAAATGGCATCGGGGTCTTTTTTTCACCGATGCCGTATACGATCTTTCCCGCCTCCCTCAGGCGGGTTGCAAGGCGCGTGAAGTCGCTGTCGCTTGACGCGATACAAAAACCGTCGACCTTTTCCGAGTACAGAATATCCATTGCGTCGATAATCATCGCCGAGTCCGTCGCGTTCTTGCCGGTTGTATATCCGAACTGTTGGACCGGTTGGAAAGCAAAATCCAGGAGCACATTCTTCCAGCTTCCGAGCTGGGGCTTCGTCCAGTCTCCGTATATCCGCTTGATTGTAGGGTTGCCATATCGGGCAATCTCCTCGATCATCGGCCGTATATATCCGGCAGAGATATTATCCGCATCGATCAGGACCGCAAGCCTTGTATCTGTTGAATCCGACATTGTTCGCTCTCCCATCCGCAAGATCACAAAACACCCGAAACCGCCGGATATCGGGCATTTCCTTGCCACAACCCGGCAGTGCTGATATAATATGACGGCTGTCCGTCAGGCAATGCCCGGGACCGTTACATTGATTATAGCGCATTTTGCGTCCGTTCACAGTACGCAATTCCTTTTCGCCGATCCGAAAGAAATGGGGACACTTGGTATGAGCGACTCTCTCGTTAATGAAATCAATCGCAGAAGGACTTTTGCGATCATCTCTCACCCCGACGCGGGCAAGACGACGATGACGGAAAAGCTTCTCCTGTACGGAGGTGCGATCCACCTCGCAGGATCGGTTAAGGCTCGAAAAGCCGCACGACACGCAACATCGGACTGGATGGAAATCGAGAAGCAGAGAGGTATTTCCGTCACCTCTTCCGTAATGCAATTCGAATATGACGGATATTGTATCAACATTCTGGACACACCGGGACACCAAGACTTCTCCGAGGACACCTATCGGACGCTTTGCGCCGCGGATGCCGCAGTGATGCTTCTCGACGGAGCCAAGGGTGTGGAAGCCCAAACCGTTAAGCTGTTCACGGTTTGCCGGAAACGCGGCATCCCGATTTTCACATTTATCAACAAGATGGACCGCGCATCCAAAAGTCCGTTTGATTTGCTCGACGAGCTGGAGAAGGTTCTGGGAATCCGATCGACACCGATGAACTGGCCGATCGGAACCGACGGTGATTTTAAAGGCGTATACATACGCGAGAACAGTCAGGTCCTCCTTTTTGATTCTTCCGTTTCCGATCACGGGGCTTCAAAGGTAAAGACAATAGAAGCCGCGGCCGGAGATCCGGAACTTCTGAAAATCCTCGGTGAGCCCTACTTCGGAAATCTCAACTCGGATATTGAATTGCTCGATATGGCCGGGGACCCTTTCGATGAAAAAAAGATTCTGAACGGAGAATTGACTCCCGTTTTTTTCGGTTCCGCGATCACCAATTTCGGCGTCGAGGTTCTTTTGCGCCGTTTTCTTCAAATCGCTCCGGCACCGACTTCAAGAAATACCGACAAGGGAACGGTAAAGCCGACCGACAAGGGCTTTTCGGGCTTCATATTCAAAATACAGGCAAATATGGATCCCAACCACCGTGATCGTGTGGCCTTTTTGCGCATCTGCTCCGGTCGCTTTGACAAAGGGATGAGCGTCAAGCATATGCGACTCAACAAAAAGATCCAACTGGCACAGCCTCAGCAGTTCATGGCACAGGACAGGAGCATTATCGAATCCGCCTATGCGGGTGACATCATCGGGCTTTTCGATCCCGGGCATTTTCGCATCGGAGACACGCTGACGGATCCGTCACTATCCTTCCGCTTTGAGGATATACCGGTCTTTCCGCCCGAGCATTTCGCACGCGTTATGCCCAAAGACTCCATGAAGAGAAAGCAATTCCTCAAAGGATTGGAGCAGTTATCGGAAGAAGGTGCCGTCCAACTATACAAACAGCCGGGAATCGGAACAGAAACTTATGTGGTCGGCGTTGTCGGGGTATTACAGTTTGAGGTCCTGGAATACAGGCTTCTGAACGAATACGGCGTCGAACTGAATCGACAAAACCTGAATTATCGACACGCTCGATGGCCGATGCTTCGGGATTCCGCACTTCCTCCGGATCCCAAGAAACTTACTCTTACCTCCACTTCGATGATCGTTCTGGATCGTGACGACATCCCTGTGGTTTTGTTCGAATCCGAATGGGCGATTGATTGGGCGCTTTCCAGGAATGCGGGGCTCCGATTCGATGAGATCCACGAACGCTGAACGAGTTCAGTGTGATGCATATCGATGAGACCCTTTTCCCTGCGATATATCCATGATATTCATTACTCTCAAATTCCTAAATTATGCTAATATATCAGTGAAGTCCAGAGAATAATTCAGATTATCATCGGAGGTCAATATGCCCGAGGATTCAGGCGTTCTTCATCGGATAAGCAAAATACGCAACAACATTTCAATTGCCTTTACAGGCAACACTCCGGCAATCGATATGGTCCTCGCCGCATTGATCAGCGGCGGCCACATCCTGATCGAAGATGTCCCCGGACTGGGAAAGACGACGCTGGCCTCTGCGCTGGCGCGTTCTCTTGACTTAAGTTTCCGGCGCATCCAGTTCACTCCGGATGTCCTCCCGACCGATATTACAGGCTTTATCAGCTTCAATATGAATACCGGGGAACGGGAAGTTCATTTCGGAGCGGTGATGGCACAGATCGTTTTGGCGGATGAAATCAACCGAACCGGCCCGAAGACACAATCGAGTCTTTTGGAGGCGATGCAGGAGGGAAACGTCACTATCGACGGAGAAACATTTCCTGTACCTCAACCTTTCTTTGTCATTGCCACTCAAAATCCCGCGGGTCAGATCGGCACATATCCGCTTCCCGAATCCCAGCTGGATCGATTTCTGATGAAAATATCACTTGGGTATCCGGACGTAAATGACGAGAAGAAAGTCCTTATATCCAGAAAGGGTGCCGACCCGCTCAAGACGCTCCGCCCGGTTGCCACCACGGACGACATTATCTTCTTACGGGAAGCACATTCGAAGATCACTTGCTCACAACCGGTAATCGACTATATCGTATCCATATCCTCAGCCACTCGTTCAAACGAGAGAATTTCTCTCGGGGTTAGTCCGCGCGGCTCGCTGGCTCTGATGAACGCCTCCATGGCCGCCGCAATGTTGGCCGGAAGAGATTACGTCCTGCCGGATGATGTCCAATCGATGGCCGTACCGGTACTGGCGCATCGAATCGTTCTCAATCGCAAGCAGTTCCAGTCTCAGGACACTCCCGCCTCGATACTCGGCGGGATCATCCGGGGCATCAAGATTCCGGGCGTATCATGAAAGCGGCCCGTGTCGGTTTCTACGGACTTCTGACCGTGTGCCTGATCATGGGTCTTTATACGGGCGTGCGTATTTTTTTCACAATATTCTTGTGCGGCATCTTCCTCATAATTGCCACAATCCTGTTGAATGTTTTTACCATTTACTCGTTCCGTTTCCTTCAGGAAATTGCGCGATCCAAGTGCGTAAAGGGTGAGAAGAACGGTTTAGAATTGGACCTTCGTAATGAAACGATTCTTCCGCTGTCCATGATGAGCATTCACGTAGAAGTTGCCTCCCCATCCGAGAAGGTGGATCTTGTTTTAAATCTGTCCCCCTTTTCGGGAAGAAAATTCAATGTGCCCATGGAACTCCCCTATCGCGGATTCTATCGGGTCGGAATGACCAAAATCAAGATTAACGACATTTTCGGGTTGGTTCCTTTCCGCTTCGACATGAGACATCTTTCATATTATCGAATGAAGGAATTGTTGGTTCTTCCCAAGGTCAATCTATTGGATCCGAGACAAATCGAACAACTGGACTCCAAGGCCTTTGGCTCTTCCAATCAAAGAAGCGAAGAAAATCCCGAATACTATTCGGACTCGCGTTTATACCGGCCGGGCGACCCGAGAAAGAGAATTCTATGGAAAAAATCTTACCAGCAGCGACGTCTTTATGTTCGACAATACGATGTTCCGGCGCGCGAGACGGTTTTTTCGATTATTGATACCGCCGCACATGGCATGACCGGTGAGGAGCTTCTGAAATACGCGGACACGGTATGTGAATATGCGGCAACCCTGTGTCTTGATACCATCCGCTACGGAAAAGCCGCGCGCTTCCATTTCTCCGGCCATCCCGATGACAGTTTATCTTGTGAAACTGCGGACAAGTTTGAAATTTTTCGTGAAATGCTGGCATACCTTCCGTTTACCGGCGCGTTCGATCCGGAAGCCATGAACGAAGTTTTGCGGTCGGAAGCAGCCTCCTATTCTGATATCGTTGTAATCACCCGGGATGCCGGAAATGATATTATTTCCATGCTGGAGGACGAGGTTTCGCGGGGAAAAAATGTGACGCTGATCGTTGTCGGCGGTGAAATCCGGCCCGGCAAAGTCGTTACCCACCTGATTCGGGACAGCGAGGAAATCTCGCGTTTGTTCGAAGCAAAGGGGGAGCATACAAAATGAAACTTCTGAATCTGAAAAACGGAGGCCTTTTGATCGACGCGTTCTGTGCGTTCGGGATATCCTGCGCGATTTTGTGCGTCATACTTCCGTTTACGTTTCCTGTCCGCTCATATAAAGACGTTATCATTCTCACCGCGATCGCGATGATCATCGTCCTCATATTTTCTCGTAAATGGTGGCTTTTGCCCTCTACAATCGCCGTCCTTACCCCGATCGGTCTCTTGATCGTATCCCTTCTTGATCCGGATCGGCGTTTTCTGGCGGCCCTCCGGTTCTTTGATCCTTTCTCTGTTGTTTTGGCCGAAGGTGCTTCATACCCGGATTTCGATGTCTTTCTCCTGCGTGTCGCCGTTATTTTGACGATCAGCAGTCTGGCTTTTCTCTATTATCGACGGCTCTTCTTTTTTACACCGGTCCCTGTATTATTACTCGGCATTCTTATCTATCTCTTTTATCAGGATCCCAGAATTTCCATGGGCATTTTGCCGCTCGTGTTGATCGTTCTTTTCGTGTCATTCGCCAAAGCCCAAGGAAAACGCTCCGCACGTATTGACCCCGAGCTGGGGAAAGACACTGTTTTTTTTCATATCATTTCCGCGGCGGTCATTCTTGTCGTTGTTGTACCTTTATCGGTCTGGACAACCCCGAAAGAGGACGGGAACTGGAAAAGCAAATCACTGGGAAATTTTGTTGAGGACATTTCCGACGTGATTCATTTTCACGGCAAGGCGAACATGCCCGGCGGACTTTTTGATCTTTCCTTTTCCGGCTTCACTCCGCTGAATCAACGCTTGGGCGGCAATATCATTACGAACAACATCCCAACGATGTATGTGACGACGCAAACACCGATCCCAATGGGCGGAGCGTACTACGACACCTATAACGGAGAGATGTGGTATGATACCGCGACACTGTCCAAATATCGTTTCAACAGCCTTTTGACCGCATCACTAAGAAAAGAAGTTTTTCAGGATGATTTACCGAAAGGTAGCGGTGATATTCGCAGGATGACCGGGAAAATGCAAACCCATGTCGTTTTATCCGTGCGTTCCGTAATATACGGAAGATCGTTGTTCGCATCCGGGAAAATCACATCTTTTTCGGCAAGTTATTCATTGGATGATTCTTCTGCCTTCTTTAACGAGCAAGGCGAGATGTTCATCGCCGGAGAACCGATGTCCGCCATGTGGTATGAGATCGAAGCCGATTTTTTCGATCGTTCCAAGCCTGATTTCGACCAAAATATGTTTGTGTTGGAGTCTCTGGTTCAGGATTCACAAGACTCCTTTTATGGAGATAAAGCCGAAATCTACCGGCAGCTTCCCGATACGCTGCCGCAAACGGTTTTCGATATGGAGCATGAGATCACCGCCGGCATCGATTCTCCGTATCTGAAAGCACTCGCAATCGAGTCATGGCTGGCGGAAAACTGCACATACACACTGTCTCCGGGGAACCCGCCCGAGGGCAAGGATTTCGTCGAACATTTCTTGGACACGCGGAAAGGTTATTGTACATATTACGCAAGCGCCATGACTGTTCTCGCTCGTTGCGCCGGACTCCCCGCCCGCTATGTCAGCGGCTTTGTCCTACAGCGCTCTCCGTATATCAAATCGACGGGATACTTCGTCGCTTCGAATGCGACTGCTCACGCCTGGACGGAGGTCTATTTCAAGGGAATCGGATGGGTTCAATTTGATCCGCTTTCGCCAAATCCCTATACGATCGGAGATACATTTGTTCCGGAAACCACGCCGGGAAATCAGGCGACGATTACTCAGATGCCGTCCGGCAGGCCTTCTGATTATGATGATTTTGCAGAAACGAATCCGGACCAATCCGTGTCAAACGCAGAGATCCTGCTGGCGGTCACCATCATTTTGTTGTTGATCCTTCTGGTTTATCTGTCAATTCGTGCCGTTCTTTTATTCATGCCCGCTAAGGCTCTTCACAAATGGATTTCCGCCAAAAATATCGATATATCGACCTCCGCTGACTTTTGCTATCGAAGAATCCTCCGTCAATTCGCGTATCTCGGATACACAATCATGCCGGGGGAAACCGCCTCAGCTTTCTCGAAAAGAATCCATCCGATATGGTTTGAGGAAAGCACCCGAAACATATTCGATATCGTCATTCTACTTCGTTTCGCTTTGAAGGAGCCGTCTCCGGATGACCTGAAAGTCATGTGTCTGTATTCGACTCAGCTTGAGCGAAAGCTCGTCCGGTCCCGCGGCTTTCTTCGCTATCTGATACGCAGATTACTTTTCGGTTCGATATAGACATCTAAGAAATATTTGTTATAATTATGATGGATCTATAGTCCCACTTAATGAGGTATTAAGATGATAAACTCAGCGGCTAAAAGCGGAACGGCTGCAGGGATGCGGGACAACTTTAAAAAAGCGACGGTTGAAATGTTGATTTTGCATCTGCTGTCCGGCAAACCCATGTATGTATATGAAATGATTCAGGCACTTGAATCCCGTAGCGATAACCATTACCGAGTAACCACATTGTATCCTGCGATTTATCGTCTGCTTAAATTCGGATACATTCGGGAGCACGGTAAAAAGGTGTCGCAGGACAATCGGCTGAGGAGATTTTATGCGGTTACCGACACCGGGATGATGTATTTGGACAGCCTTCGCTCAGATTATTATCGGTTGAGCGACGGTGTTCGCTTGATTCTCGAGAGCCGGCCGAACTAGGATATCCTCTTCCTGACTTCCTCGATCATCTCCTCTTTCTCGATCTGCGTATCGTGACGGATTAATTTGTCCGAAAGTCCGGCTAAAGTCGGCGGAATAACCAATCCGCTTTCTTCGCTGAGTTCGCGGATCAGCACATCCTGAGATCTTCCTTTACCGTAGCCGCTTCCCAGAAGCGCGTCCATGACCGCTTCGACAAATTTGAACGGACTGGCCGTCGAAACGAAAACTGTTTTGGTTTGATCGCCGGACCGCTGATAATAACGACCGTAAACGTTGAAGCCGACAGCGGTATGTGTGTCAATGACATGATCGCAACGGTCATATGTATCCCTAATGGATTTCGCGATGCCCGCTTCATCGGCAAATCCACCGACGAAATCGGACTGTAAGACCTTCAGCGTCGCAGGATCGACTGAGTATTTCCCCTCCGTAAACAAGCTCTGCATCCATTGTGTCAAACGAGTGCTGTTCTTGTCGGAGACCTCGAAAAGCAATCGCTCCAGATTCGATGAAATCAAAATGTCCATCGACGGAGAGTTCGTCTTGTAAAACTCCCTTTTCCGGTCATAAACCCCCGTGCGAAAAAAGTCCGAAAGAACCTTATTTCTGTTCGACGCACATATCAGACGATGGATCGGGATCCCCATCCTTTTGGCGTACCACGCCGCCAGAATATTGCCGAAATTTCCGGTCGGGACCACAATGTTGATTTTCTCTCCGTCATCGATCGCCTCTTCCCGAAGAAGCGAGACATAGGAGAAAACATAATACGCGATTTGAGGCACCAGTCTCCCCCAGTTAATCGAATTGGCGGAAGACAGCATGATACCGTGAGCATCCAGTTCAGCCCGCAATTCTTCATCCGCGAATATCTTCTTAACTCCGGTCTGAGTGTCGTCGAAACACCCGTTCACTGCAATCACGTGCGTATTTTCTCCCTCCGTGGTCGCCATCTGCAAACGCTGGGCTTCAGACACACCGTCAGAAGGATAGAAAACAATGACCTCGGTTCCTTCAACATCCTTAAAGCCCTCCAATGCGGCTTTCCCCGTATCACCGGAGGTAGCAGTGAGGATCATGATTCTCTTCGTATTCCCGGTCTTGCGAACCGCCGCAGTCATCAAGTGAGGAAGGAGTTGTAAAGCTACATCTTTGAACGCGCAAGTCGGCCCGTGCCAAAGTTCGAGAATATATTCTCTGGGATTATATTTGTTCAGTTTAACAAGCGGTACGGGGATCTCGCCGAATTTCTCCTCCGAATACGCAGTACTGCAATATTCCATCAACTCGGAAAAACTGTAATCGGTCAAATAACGGGAAAGGACCTCGGCCGCAACCCGTTGATACGGCATATCTTTCATTTCCAGGATGTCCTCACGCGTCAACTGAGGGATACTTTCCGGTACAAAAAGTCCTCCGTCCGGAGCAATTCCGGATTGAATGACCTCTGCTGACGAAAATTTCCCGGGATATCCTCTGGTGCTGATATAATTCATGATTTCCTCCCTGCTATCTATGGCTCAGCCTGTTCATCCGGGTTCGTTGTTTCCGATTGGGACGATCCGTATTCCGACTCATATCGTGCAAGTATCTCTGCGATCTCCGGATCCGACTTCTTCTCGAAAAGCGCTCCGGTAAGAAACTCCAGTTTCTTATTCGCCAGGTCTCTTTCCTTGGCTTTATCAATCTGCGGCAAAATCAGGAGCGTGGTCAAAAAATATGCTCCGGTAAGAAGTAAAATTGCGGCGACGACGATCAGTGCGATCCTCAGTTTCTCGGCCGGGGTCTTCGGTATCGAGACATTGATCTCGTCGTCCGGTATTTCGCCGTTCGACGAAGTCGATTGCATCAACAATTCTCTTCTCTCCCGGTCCGTCGCCATTTTTGCGCGGGTAGGTCGGCGTGAGGCTTTCATCAAAATCGGTGCCTGCATATGTGTCCGCGGACGAATCTGATTCTCTTCCTGAACCAGAGGATTCTGCTTCGGGATCACGGCATTCAGGATATTCTTGGCAGGATTGGTCTCTTCCGGCGGGTGAGTTCGCTTCGAATGACCTTCTCTGGCCTCCCGAACGGAGACTTGAGCCAGATAAGTCAGTTGCTCGGATCTCAATCCGACGTCCAAAGCATGTTCAAAAACAGCCGAGGCTCGATTCATCTTTCCTTCGATCGCAAGACAGATTCCAAAAAGCAAAGAAGCTTCGCCCCAGTCCGGGAATCGCGTAAGGAGCTTGCGCAGTGCGATTCCGGCGATATCAGCGCTGTCCGATGTGATGTTCCGTAAGGATCTGTTGTATTGATTTAGGACATTGCCTTCATCCTCAACAGTGAGGTTGAAGCGCAAAAGGTCCTTTTTTTCAAGCGGGGGAATCGACCCGGCGGCTTCAATCCAATCCATTCAATCCATCTCCTCCCGGTTTTCGAAAAAAACGCTCCGAACCTGTCCGACCAGATAAAGCGACCCGACGCAAAGAAGCGGGGCTCCGTCGTCGCGCGAGCGCGAGACCGCATCTCTGAATGCCGCATTCGCGTCCTCGGATATAAGGATCTTGCCTTGAACATTATACATACTCGGTATCCGGTTGTAAAACTTGTTTTCGCTCTTTGCCGCTTCCCGAAAAGCCTCGGCAAGGCGCTCGGCGGAGAGGCTCCTCTCTTGACGAACCGTAACGCAAATAACCTCGCGAAACGGAAACGAAACGGTTCTCAACATCACTCGAATCATCAGGTCATAGTCCTTATCACTCATGACTCCCATAATCAACCGCGGGGGATTCTCTGTGAATCGACGCCCGAACGATTCATTGACCGCCGCACAAAAAGACTCCATCCCCTGCGGATTATGCGCTCCGTCCAATATGATCGTCGGCTCCGACGATATTATCTCGTTTCTCCCCTTCCACACGGCCTCCGAAAGGCCTTCCGCGACCTGCTCTCCCGAAAGACCGTGTACCACCATCGCTCTTGCCGCCAAAGCGGCGTTTAAAGCCTGGTGGCGCCCGATGAAGCGAATATGCACACGGCTTTCGGCCATAAAACGAAAACGAAGCTCCTGGCCCGCTTCAGAGGGAATGCGTTCGAGAATGTCCGTCTGTGAAACAATCGTCAACCCGGACCCCCGACGAGCGCAAATCTCCGAGATGACCGCCTCCGCTTCGCGGGCATCGTCCGGCGACAGCGTGGTATCATACGGCGACATAAAAAACACGGGACAACCCGATTTGATGATCCCCGCTTTCTCCGTCGCGATTTCTTCGATTGATGAGCCAAGCCGATCCATGTGATCGTATCCCAAAGCGGTGATGATCGAGCAAATCGGCCGACTGATGATATTAGTCGAATCCAGTCTTCCCCCCAAGCCGGTCTCCAACACGACGCAGTCACATTTGTGTTCTCGAAAATAGATAAAAGCGGCAGCGGTCACCAATTCAAATTCCGTCGGATGCTCCGATCCGCTCTCAATCATTTGCCCGACAGCCTTACTTATGCGATCACCAATTTTTTCCAGCGCAGTTGCGGATATTTCGCCGTACGCGTCGTTGGTCCGATACCGTACCAATCCTTCTCTGCCGTCCAGGATCCGGATTCGCTCGGAAAATCGCTCAAGGTACGGCGAGGTATAGACTCCGACCTTTTTCCCGCTTGCGGCAAGCGACGCGGCGATGAAGGATACAACCGATCCCTTCCCGTTCGTTCCGGCGACATGATAACACGACAGACCTTCCTGGGGATTTCCGAGAATGCCGGCCAGTTCAGTCATCCGCTCCAGTCCGAGTCGGATCCCGAAGCGGTTTGCGGACAAAAAAATGTCCGGCACGACATTATCGCTCATCGGAACCGTCCTCATCGAAAGCTTCCGGCGGTTCACTCTGAAATTCCTCCGGCCGGGTTTTCTCCTTTCTGAAAACGAACCACTTACTGAAGAAATAATTCGCGGGAATCACGGCCAGAAAGGAATTAACCATTTTTATCACGAATTCCCAGTTGAATTTGATAATGTTCAAATCGATGGATATTTCCGTCCGTTGGATCCCCGTCGCCTTCTCAAACACAAAAAGCATCAGAAAAAACAGAAGGGTCTCGAAAAGAACAAGCGAAGCGATACGGGCCGAGAAGAAATGAAACATTTCTTTGAAAAATGGCCCCTTTGATTTGAACACCCACGCCCGGTTTGTGAGAAACGCAAAGGTGACCGCGGTGACCCAAGAAACGGTGTTCACAACAATGAACAACAGGATACCCTTTGAAGTAAGCAGATCTACTTTGCCGCCGCTCCCGTAAAAAACGGATTGAAGCACTCTATAGACGATAATATTGACCAAAGTGGTCAATCCTCCGAAAAAAAGGTAAGTAAGAATTTCCCGCTGCTTCCGACGCCGGGGAGAAAGCGTATCGCCACCGATAATAAATTCCTTAAGAGACATTTCTAGACTCTCCTTACTTTGGGAGTATGCGGTTTGCGTTTACGAAGCTGATAAACGATAATGACCAACATTGCCGCTTCGGCCACGGAAAAGATCAGAAGAACAATGAACGGGACAAGGAAAGAAGGAGTTTCCGTACGCGTATGCGGAATATACGGATACAAATCGTTATTCTTCGCATCCGCCGTGTAGAAAAGTGCTTTTCCGGAATCGTCCTGCATGTAAAGAACTTTCACCTTGCCGTCCGGAGAAACATATCCTTCAACGTCTTGGCCCCGGAACAGAACGGTTTCCGGGCGGAACCCCTCCGGCGGACTGACTCCGTCCGGCACGGGAATCACCGTGAGCAATTGTGAAAGACGGAAAAACACGTTCTTGGAATCGAATTTCAATATCATATTTGAAAGCGGTGAGTAAACATAAAAGTCTGTTTCACCCGACGGAGAAGTGAGATAAAGGATTACGTCTTTCATGCCTTCCATGCGAAAAGCAGGAACATAACGCTCCTCAAGAAATATCTCGCTTTGATAAAATCCATCCGGCAATGATAGATTTTCCGAGAAATCCGCAAATTTGTATGTGACACCGAAAGAATCCGTCACGGTCGCACCGGGCGGCACAAAGCTCTGCTCCCGCGTAACGGTAACAGTGTATATGGAATTTGTTTTCTGATCCTGAGCCAGAACGCTGACCGTAAGCCGATTTTCGCCCACTATCAGACCGTTTTGTCCGGAAACATAGATCTGTCCCGCACGGTTGCTCGGGATCGCCGAGACTACCAGATCCGTGACGGATCGGGGAACAGATGCGCGATACTCAAACAGTCCCGGAGAAAAAGACGGAGTCAGCGTTGCGCCGTCGATGCTCAACATGGCCAGTGAAGAATCCGTCGATACAACAGTATTGACAGATACCGATAACGGAGAACCTATGGTAACGGATACTTCCTTCATGGAACTGTTTCGAAAGCCTGCGGCATTACCGATCCAGAAGCGCAACTCGCTCTTTGCGGCTTCTGAAACCTCGAAATTGATTTTACACAGGACCGTTCGCTCATCGCGGCGCATGGAAGGGTCTTCGGGCGGATCGACGGGATTTCCCTCCGGATCCGCCGTCGGTGCGGTTTGATTGGCGAGGATCTGTGACTCAACCGTGGTATCCAAGCCGGAAACGACGATTACGCCGGTACTGTCGGTGTGTCCGATATAAAACGTGGACGGGATATCGGGACCCCGATCCAACCCGGCAAAAGATACGCCGGAAGCATCAAACATGATCTCTACCGATCCGAATCTCGTCAGATTCGGAAAAGAGTCCAGCGCCAACTCAACGGTTATAATATCACCGGGAATGACCTCCGATGTATCCGACCTCAATTCGACTTTTACGCCCGCTTCGGCATGTACTGCGATCAACGGCACGGCAAGAATGGTCGTGATGACCGCAAACACTGTAATAATCGCGATTCTGTTTCTGAATTTGCTGTTCGTCATTTTCCAACCACTCCCCGGATGCTGTCGTCCGTCGTCAACGGTTTACACATTTATGAGATGACCCCCGCATAATGATCGGGCATGTTGTTATAAACGGGTATGATAAACAAGAACGGCGATCCCAACATATTCTGAGACAAATACGCATAGAAATAACGGGAACTTTCGGAGTATGCCATTGAAATGTTCTGAGCATATTGGTGGCGGAAAAGTCCGTCTTCGTTTTCAATAACGTCAAACTTCTGAAAATATAACGTATCCTGGCCTATATCCACATAACTCGACGCGATCCAGAGAGCTCCTCCCTTGATGGCGAGTTCGGGAGAGGTCCATGGCAAAAGAAGAGCAAGCTCGTCTTCCGTCAACTGGCGCTCGTCCGGAGCCTTTCCCCACTGAGCGTAACGCGCCCCGTTGATCAGGGCCCCGTCAACGACACCGGGATTCGGAGTCGAGCCGATGTTATAAAAATTGTAGTACCCCTCGTATCCTTCAAGCGTGCCCGTCGCAAGCTTGGATTGTCCCTTCCTTCCCATCTCCTGGATAATCCGGCTTGCCAGAAAATACGGAGAAATACCGGCGTTTTGTCCGGCCTCGTATAAAATCTCGGGATAGTTCGGATTCTTCTCGTCGAGAAATGAGTTGCGAACCATTTCCGTGACCCCGCTCGGCGTGTGTACCGACGAGTCGAAGGATAGTTTTTCGAACTGGAAAATATGTATCGGAGTCAGGAAATTGCGAGGATCAAGAAAGAACTCGACGACCTGCCGTTTCGCGGCTTTCCATGATGATCCGTCATATACGGGACTGTCGGGCTTCACCCATTGCGGATGCGAGCTCGCGTTCGCCAGGCTGGTTGCTTTGTTGTCCTGATTGGAAACAAGATCCGCCCATTCGATGCCCGTGTTATATGCTGCAAACCGATAATCGGGGAACAGATTGTGCAGGAGCCAAAGTCCGCTTCGATAGCCGGCAGGAAATTTTGCCAGCACTTCATCGGCAAACCCGTCGGCCGTACTGCGATTCAGGATGAAAAGCCGGTACTCGGTTTCATCTCCGCTGAATGAATTAATGCGTACGGATATGATGTTCTCCCCTTCAGAAAGAGAAACGGATCCGTCCTTACGGGGTATTGCGAGCGATTCGTTAATTTTGGTTACGGTAACCTGGGCGGAATAACCCTCTACAGGCATGCATCCGACGGTTATCTCCGAAATGTCCGTCTCGGAGACATATGCATAGTCGTACGTCCCGATATCGAAATTCGGATATATTCGATAGGTACGCGTACCGCCGTCCGAGGTTACGATCAGAGACGTCAACTCGCCGTTCAACGGAAGAAATCGTAAATCGGAGCGCGCGAAAGAGGACTGCTCTCCGTTTATATCGGCACATTTAATCGGCTCGTCGGGGTCCGATTCATCGGCCGTTGAATGATAGGGAATCGAAGTCGGAACAGAGCCGATATCGTCGATCACGGCAAGAATGGAGCCGTTGGTGTGAATCGCGACATTCTTAGAAACAACGACAGTATAATCGATATCGATCACGGAAGGCATTGCGTCCGGGCTACGCTCCACTCTCACATAGTAAATATTCGCGCTTTCATCCAATCCGATCAGATTCAAGTCGCTGAGCGAGATGGTTTGCTTCCGGCCGCGGAGAACCTCATGCGGAAAAAAGTGAAGGTCATTCATGCCGATGAGGTCGCCATTAATATCATATAAGCTGACGCGCACATCACCGGAAACATTGATGAAGTTAATGTATGCGTCGCGGTCTTCCGCATTCAAAGTATACCAGGCAATATTTTCCCGCTCCTCAACCTTGCCCGGGATCACCCGGTCATTTTGAAGGACGGTGAATTCCGGAATGATCACCTGTCCGCCCGTGATCACTTTGCCTCGCCCGTCAGAGGTTCTCAACAGAACCTTGACATTATAAATGCCGGCCGATTCCTTGCGTGCATCCCAGGTCATCGAGAAATTCTGCTGTCCGCTTGTCGAGGTCTCGATCTTCAGGTGCCCCGGCCGCAAATCATCGTTAACAAAAAAGTCCGTGCGCGCCTCACTGCCGTCAATGTCAATGATGCCGGAGATTTTACGCAGACCGAAAGCATAACCGACTTCGTCCTGAAGCGGATTCTCGGCTTCATACGAAATCAGTCGCGTACCCTTCTCGTCGGAAAAGCCCCGCGACGGTCCGTATTTGGAATTGATTCCCGAAAGAACCTTCTCTATAACGTATTTCCGCGACCTTCCGTCAAGTTGGTCCAATATTTCTTCGGATTGTTCGACGGTTCCGTATGCGATATATGCCAGATCATTGGCAAAAACCTTGTCCGTCCGGTCCTGAAGCAGATAATCTGATCCGGTCAGGCTGATTCGAACATAATCGGCCAGACTGAGTTGCCCCGATTCGATTTCTCTGCGCCAAACATTGTATGAATCCGAAGTTTGGGCCAATATGCCGGTGCGTACAATGATCTCATCCTCCTGCACGTCGATCCCGCGTCCTCCGGACGGAAAATACAGGATCGAAGCAATGACGATCAACGTCGCAAGTCCGATAACAAGCGATGCAATCGAGATGATCAAGTACCCTTTTCTCATATGATTATTTGCCATTCCTTTACCCACTGATCTGATCCAGTGTCATACCGTACGCCGGTATGAACCGTTCCATAAAGTAATCCGCTTCCCTGAGATTGAGGCTTACGATCGAATCCATGATGGTCTTCTGCGCAGAAATGAATTCTGTGTTTCCGGATTTTGCCTCGGAAATACATTTGATATATGCGCAAATACGATCCGCCGCCTTGACCAATCGATAAGCCTCGGCCTCGTCGCTTTTCGAAAGATCCGGGCAAAACAATCGACGATACTCGCCCCTCATCTCACTCGGAAGAAGGTGGATCAACTGCTCCGATGCTTGATCCTCCAAGTCCTTGTATGCCTTCATGATCTCGGGATTCTTATATTTGATCGGAGTCGGAAGATCCCCCGTAACAATTTCGGAAGCGTCGTGAAAAAGCGCGATACCCATAACCAGAAGCGGATCGACTGCGGGTGACGGATCCGCAAACACGGTCTGTCGAATGGTTGCCAATGCGTGCGCAACCATCGCCACATCCATGGAGTGTTCTTTGATATTCTCAGTACGGTTATTACGCATCAACCCCCAACGGTTGATGTACTGCATTCGATCCAGCATCGCGAAAAACGCAAACGGCCGGGGTTCGTTAAGCCGGTCTGATTCCGGGCATTGCCGCTCGTTCATAGTCACCTCACAACCAATAAATTTGCTCAAAACACCGCGTCGCGAATGAATCCGTCATGCCCGCGATGTAATCCGTAACGATTTGCACGGAATCATCGGAGCCCTCCGGATATCCGCGGGCGTACTCGGAAAGGCCGGCGTAAGCAATGTTTCCGGACCTCGATGAACGTTCCGGGTCGCTCATAGCGGCCAGAAGCGCGTCGAATAGCGCTTCTACGGTATTGAAAACAGTTTGTTCATACCTTTTTATTTTATCCGAGCTGTAGATTCTTCTGACATTCTCCCGAAGCAACAACTCCATCGCTTCGCCCGCATCTTCCGACAGACGAATCTCGTCCCGGTTCAGGCTGTTGTGCACGATATCCTCGACCAGAGTATTGATGATCTTCGCATTGGAGTTTCCCAGCCTTGATGTGATCGCGGGCGGAAGATCCTCAAACTCCAAAATCCCCGCCCGGGCGGCATCCTCTATATCTCTTCCGACGTAAGCAACCTTATCCGCAATTCGAACCACACATCCCTCAAGGGTTGCCGGGCGGCGGATAGCGGCAGCGTCCGGCTCGAGAATGCTGTCGGTCGACTTGTCACGATCCGGCGCGATCCGGTGTTCTCCGTAAGTCTCTCCGCAATGGGACACGATCCCGTCCCGTACCTCAAATGTCAAATTGAGTCCGCCCTTATGTCCCGCGTTTCTGCCGGAAAGAACATCCGCGACACGGAGTCCGTGCGCTTCATGCGTAAAAGAACAATCGGGTTTATGCCGTTTGATACACTCATCCAACACGCGTTCTCCGGAATGGCCGAACGGGGCGTGCCCGATGTCATGACCGAGCGCGATTGCCTGAACCAAATCCAGATTCAAATTCAGCGCGCGCGCGATGGTCGTCGCGATATAGTTCACATAAATCACATGCTCAATACGGGAACAAATGTGATCATTCTGCGGATTAAAAAAAACCTGGGTCTTATGACGTAGTCTTCTGAAAGCCTGCGAATAAATGATCCTTCCCGTATCCCGTTCAAAAGGTGATCGGATCGCGCAGGGATCTTCGGGATCCGACCGTCCTCTGCTGGAGCGGCTCTTGAACGCGTAAGGCGAAAGACCTGCCTCTCTCTCGTTACGCAGAATCGTAAGCAGTTCCCGGTCACGCGGGTTATCCACCGAATCCGGTTTGACGGTATCGGCATCATTTGTTTTCGCGTATTGACGGATTAAAAGATTGTCTTCTTCTTCTTCAAAGAACATCTTTTCACCTCCGATACTGCTCTGATTATATCATTTCGAGACCGTCGCAAACCGATGAATCAGGTTTTTTTAAGTTTCGCCTGTTTGAGCAACATGTTCTTGGATGACCCACTCTCGAAAAGAACCGAAATAAGAGCATCTCCGGCTACCTTCTCGACCGCTTGTACCGTTCCCGTGCCGAATCGCTGATGAATGACCGTCATCCCCTTGGTTACGTCTTCCGGTCTGAGATAATCTCCGAGATCTCCCGTCGCGCCGGTCGGAGGCTTGGGTTTACTGTCGAAAGCGGAGCGAAAAGATGCGGTCGTTCCAAAAGAGGACGAACCCGTCCGCGCGGTCTGATCCGACTTGCCGGCGCCGTCCCGTCCGAAGCGGGAAAGGCCGCCGGTATCATAATCAAACGAACGTGCCTCGGTTCCGATTTGTTGCAAATACGACGGATCGATCTCCTTTATAAAACGCGAAGGCATCAGCTCCTGCGTTTGACCGAACAGGATCCGACTCCTTGCGGTCAACAAAAAGATTTTCCTCTTGGCCCGCGTGATGGCAACGTACATCAGACGTCGCTCCTCTTCGATATCTTCCTCGCGATCCATGGATCGGACTCCCGGAAAGATCCCTTCCTCGATCCCGATAATAAAAACCGCTTTGAATTCAAGGCCCTTGGCACTGTGGATCGTCAGCAAACGAACGTAATCATCCGAAGAATCATCGTCGTCTCCTTCCGAGTAAAGCGCCGCATTTTCCAAATATGCCTGTAAGAGTCCGGACAGATCGTTTGGGAAGACCGGATCGAGTGCGATATATTCGTCCGCTCCGTCCGACGTTCCGGGGTCAGGCGCATAGTCGATATCCGCCGTATTCGATCTTCTGGCCTCAAACTCGACGGCCTCGGAAAGCAGTTCTTTCAAGTTTTCAAGGCGATCTACCGTTTCCCCCTTCTGGTCGCGCTGTTCGATTATTTCCTGAACCAAGCCGGACTGGTCCTGAACGTATTCAATGAATTCGGAGAAACTCATCCGGTTCTCCGTTAGTTTTGCCCTGAAATCAGAGATCTGAGAGGCAAAATGCTGAAGTTTCCCCGCCGCACGCGACAAGTCGGGATATTCACCGGCATGCTCACAGACGTTCAGGCAGTTCGTGTCGTGCTCGAGAGCGATCGCCCGGATTCGTTCCACGGTTACGTCTCCGATACCGCGACGGGGAATATTCACGATCCGGATGAAGGCATATTCGTCGGAAGAGGAAAGAATCAGACGCAGATACGCCATAACATCCCGAATTTCTTTCCGCTCATAGAAACGTTGACCTCCCAGTACACGGTACGGAACACGCTGTTCACGGAGCGCGGACTCAACCGTTCTCGACAAAGCGTTCATCCGGTAAAGCACCGCGATGTCACCGTAACGGAATTCACCGCTTCGGACCAGTCGGTGAATTTGCTCGGCAACATAATATGCCTCGGAACCGTGGTGGTCTGCACGAAAATGGATCGGAATGTCTCCGCCCGCGATCTCGGTCTTCAGCGCCTTCTCCTTTCGTTTCCGGTTATGGGAAATAACGCTGTTTGCCGCCCTCAAAATCGCGTCGGTCGAGCGGTAGTTGCGCTCGAGTTTGACAATTTTGGTCTTCTTAAAATCCTTCTCGAAGTCGAGGATGTTTCTGATATTTGCGCCGCGGAAAGAATAGATAGACTGGTCGTCGTCTCCCACCACGCAAAGGTTCTTATACTTACGGGCAAGCATGGAAACGATACGGTACTGAGCATGATTCGTGTCCTGATACTCGTCGACGAGAATATAACGGAATTGCTCCTGATAGTATGAAAGCACGTCGCTGTTCTTCTCGAAAAGTTCCACGGTATAGAACAAAATATCGTCAAAATCCATGCTGTTGTTTCTCAGAAGCTTCTCCCTGTAACGGGAATACACTTCGGCGATCTTACGTTTCCGGTAATCGGCCGCGGCATCCTTCAAATAATCCTCGGGTCCGAGCATCTCGTTCTTCGCCCGGCTGATTTCGGACAAAACCGAACGCGGAATAAAAACCTTCTCGTTGAGGTCGCATTCCTTGATGCATTCCTTGACGATCTTCAGTTGATCATCGGTGTCCAGAATCGAGAATCGATTCGTAAAACCGATCATTGCGGCATGTCGGCGCAGGATTCTTGCAAACATAGAATGAAAGGTTCCGACCCACATGTATGACGCAGTGTCTCCGACGAGAGAGAATACCCTCTCCTTCATCTCATTGGCCGCTTTGTTGGTAAAGGTAATCGCCAGGATCGAGGATGGGTGAATCCGGCGCACCCGGATCAGATAGGCAATGCGATAGGTGATCACGCGGGTCTTGCCGGATCCGGCTCCGGCCAGAATCAGCAGGGGTCCCTCATCGTGGCGGACCGCCGTCTCCTGTTCCGGATTGAGGCCGCCGCAAAGCTCCTGCTCAATGCTTTTCGAGTCGGAAAATTCAGAATGCGTTTGATTATTCAAAGATATCTCCTTATAAATTTAACGCTGTGATAAGAATGAAGATTATTATAACAATCCCGGCGTGGAGCGACAAGACAATCCGAATCAAAAGAAAGATTCGACTGATCCGACGCATCGGAAAGTGCTGGATCATATTGTTTCTGGGCAGCCGGGAAAACAGTCAGAAAAACATATGTATTCCAAATTCCTCCCTCTTCATTATCTTTTCATTGCCCACTTGACACGCTATGTCGCATCGTGATATAGTCGAGCCGTGACATAGTCGAGTCTCGACATAGTTTCGGTGATCGGAGAAAAACCATGAGTATGGAAAAAATCATCAAGGCGTATATCCCGATGAGCGAGACAGCCTATTACATTTTGCTGTCTTTGAACGAACCGCGCCACGGATACGGAATCATCAAGTTTGTTGAGGAACTGACGAAACGTCGAATTATCTTGGGCTCCGGTACGGTATACGGAACCTTAGGGAAAATGAGCAAGGATCGACTCATTTCCATTTACGACGACAAGGATAGAAAGACGGTGTATCGCATCACGGACGACGGAAAAGCACTCCTTCTCTTTGAAATCGACCGGTTGAAAAAAGTATATGAAAATACGATATCGCAGGAGGGACTTTTTCGATGAGCAAAACAATATTCCGCCCTTTTTGGAGTTTTGACGTAGTAAAGACTGAGAAATGGCTGGCTGAAATGCACGCCGAAGGCTATGCTCTGCAGAAGATCCGTTTTGCAGCAAGGCAGTTTGTTTTTGAAAAGACTGAGCCGGTGCAAATGTTCTACCGCATTATTTTTGATAAGCATTCAAACGGTGCGCCGGAAATAATTCTTCAGGACGATGCCTATGATCAAGTTTGCTTTTCGAAAAATTTCTATGTGCTTCGAACGGAACAGACTGCCCCGGCGACGACTCCTTCGTATGACGGATTCTTAAAGAGGAACAAAATGATCGGCATGGTCACCGGCCATCTGTTTCTGTTTTTGATAGGTTTTTACTTCCCGATTGTGATGATAACCACCATTCTCCTTGTCGGTTTCTCTTCATTCAACTTATATGACGCTATTGCAGCATTGATTGGATTTATTATTCTTCTGCTTACATTGCTCCCGAACATTTTGATTTTCTTTACGCTTCGAAAAACAAACCGCGAACTCGAAAAATTATGCGGAGATACACTGGATTTATCGTTTACTTTGCCCAAAGATACCCTGATGAGCAAAAGTGAAAGTGATCGGCTTCGCAAGAGCGGTCTACTGATCAAAAGGACAAAATTGGCTTGGCAGTATGCCCCTGACAAAGTGGAGATCTGGCTGGAAAAAATGGCGCAGGACGGATATCGCTTGATTAAATTAAGCAAGCTGGGCTTAAGTTTCTATTTTCTCAAAGTCGAACCCTATAAATCCAAATTTCATGTCGATTACCAGAACAAAACAGATCCCGCCTACTTCAACTTGAATAAAGAATCCGGTTGGAAGTTGTTCTTTACGTCCTTGTCCCGATTTCAGAATTTGAGTGTCTGGGGACAGGAATACACGGACGAACCTCCGATGTTTTATAGCGACAGCGAGAGTCAAATCAAACATGCCCGAAACTTTGCGCTGACGTATTCGCTGTGTTTCTTCCCCGTCTGTATTCTGTACATATTGGTAATTGTTGGGAATCTTCTCAATCATCCGAATTTTAGTCCGGCGATAATGATTGTTCAGAATCTGGCTTTTCTTGTTCTCATTCTTGAGCTCGGTTTTTTTGCAACGAGAACCGTATTGTATTATTTTCGGGTGAAGAAGGCGGAGGAGGAATAAAGATATGATTAAGAGGAGACCGCCCTCATAGAGGGGGACGGTCCGTATCAATCATGAAATAGAGGAGACCGCCCTCATAAAGGGGGGG
>JAAYIQ010000180.1 GCA_012523365.1 Clostridiaceae bacterium | reverse complement strand
GCCTGCGTAAAATACCGCCCGGATTCGCATATATGCTGTTCCGGGCGGTATTTCCCCTCTCAACCCCTCTGCCGGCGCGAGAACACCTGCTAAACCGGTCTTTTTCACTTATAGTCGGTATTCACTCTCTCAACACTGAAATTTGTTTATTAACAGGCACAGCCCTCCGAAAAGGAAGGTCTCATTACCTGTGCGCATCAAAAGTCGTGTCCAATTTCTCTTTCGCTCCAAAGATAAAATGATCTTCGCGCGAAATTCGCTGGGTTCCCTCGACCTTCACCCCGTCCGCTTGCATTACCCCTTCACCAATTCGAATGTTCGGTCGCATTGGGCTGCGATTTCGGGGTCGTGTGTGACGATGATGATGCCGGTTCCTTCGGCGTGAAGTTCTTTTAGGATGTCCATGGTGTTTTTCTCGGCGGCGGCGTCCAGAGCGCCGGTCGGCTCATCGGCCAGAATGATTGCGGGCTTTCTGACGATCGCGCGGGCGATAGCGGTGCGCTGTTTCTCTCCGCCTGAAAGTTGCGGCGGGTATTTGTCTTTGAGGTCAAGGATGTCCAGGCGCTCCAGGACTTCGAGGACCTTCTTCTTGCGTTCGTGGGGCTTGGTCGGCGTCTCCCAGAGGGACATCAGGACATTTTCATACACGGTGAAATCGTCGATGAGCGCGAAATGCTGAACGATGAAGCCGATGTTTTGGGCTCGAAAACGGACGCCGTCCGATACATTGCGAAATCGCTTTTCTTCTCCGTTAAAAAGGTACCGGCCGCTGTCCGCGAAATCGACGGCGCCGATCAGGTTGAGAAGGGTGGTTTTCCCAGAGCCGCTCTTGCCTGTGATCGCGAGCATTTCACCGGCGTTGAAAGTGAAATCAAAGTCTTTGAGGATCGAAACGGCGTTATTGCCGCGGCCGTAGCTTTTCGATAGTTTTTCGAGTTGAATGAGTGCCATAGTTTTCTCCTACTCGCCCCCGGCGCGAATGTTGTAATCGAGATTGATGCGACCTAACGTCGGAATAATCGGAATATATGCGATGAGCAGGACCCCGTAGTGAAAGAGCAGAAGCTGCCATATCGGGATCATGAACATCCCGTACTCGGTCCAGGAAAGCCAGAGCGCCGGGAGAAGCGAAAAGCTTCCCCAGAACAAGAGGTCGATGAGTATCGACGTCATGATCTTTCCGAGCGGGATGCCTGACATCAGGAAGGTGCAGATGTTCGGGATATCTTTTCGCGTCCGGCGCATGAGTACCGTACCCACGGACAAGACGGCCAGTGAGGAGGTCAGTATGGCAAGGACCGACAATAAGACCAGGTTCTTTTGCGACACGACAGTTGCATCCATGATTGTGTTCATGTCCAGAGGCTGTACGATCATCGAATAGAAGCCGTACTTGGCGGTGATCTGATTGACCTTATCCTGTACGTCCAGATTCTTGTCGTGCGGGACAATCACGCCGCCGTTCAGGAGTCCGGACAAACGATCTCGTTCAAGAAATTCAAGGCTATCCTCGCCATAAAATGGCATGGGCCCGGCAGAGAGGATGCCCTTATTGATATCAAAGTCGCCTTCTTGAAAGACCGTAAACGAATCTTCCTCCAGGATTCCGATCACGACCGCCTGACTTTCTATTATGGTGTTCTCATCCCAATGATCACCGTAGGTGATCACGTCGCCGACATGAAGATACGGAGCCAACTGCGCTCCGATGATCACCGGCGTCGGACCGTCAAATACGTGAAAATCCGCTTCTTCAAAGGTACGGCCTTCAGTTACGCGAAGTCCGTTTTGCGTCATATATGTCGGGCTTAATATGATTTGGACGGCAAGAAATTGATCATTGAAATCAGAGATGATATCCTTTGCCATCATTTCTTTCGGAATGGCGGACGGAAACCCGTCGTGTGTGTAAGGAATAAAAGTCAGACTTCCTCTTTCGTACGCGACCCAATCGGGAGATTCGAGAATGTCTTTTTGAACCTTCAGGGCGACGTCGTATATCGTCGTTTGAGGGAATAACTCGCCGGCTTTCGCTATGTCTTGAAGACTAATGGTAAAGCGTTCCGCGCGAACGGTGTCCGACAGTCTATCATTATAGGAGAATCGGGCGAGGGAATAATTATGAAGCATGACAAAAAAGATGGCGGTACATACAGCCATTTCTATAAAGATCAGAAGGTTGCTTTTCCAGTGCGAAAAGGACATTCTTCGGATGTTGCGCAGAATAAAACTCATGATTTTCGAATGACCTCCTCAACATGGAGTGTCCGGATCCGCAATGCGATCGGTATCGTGCACAGGAGCAGGAGGGCGAGGCTGATCAAACACCAGATGACCAGATCAAGAAATACGAGGGATACGGAGAGTTGAAAATAGCGGAGCGAGAGAACAACAGAGGAAACGATTGCCCCCAATAGGATCCCCGCAACGCCAAAAACAAAGATCCGGCCGTAAACATGACGGAAGATCCGGCGAAGGGAGAGGCCGGATAAAAGCATGACTCCGATCTTTTTATTCTCGGCTGAAAGCGTGTACGTCAGTATGCTGATATAGGTGAGAAAGACGAAGGATAACGTCAAAGCGGTCAAATGCTTTTTCAGATAGACGCCGCCGGATACCAGGTCGGTCAGGGTCGTGGGCATGTCCATTCGGATCAGCTCGGTTTCGATCTCTTTTAGAGCGAAGGCGCTCATGGCCCCGAAATTCTTTTCGGGAGAATTCGCCTTACCATCCACGAAAAACCGGATCCCGTTCAGTTCGGTGAATGGTGCCGATCCGAGATTAAAGAACCTAAGGGAATCCAAAGTAGTCGGATACGATAGCCCGATCACTCCGATCACCTTATATTCGACCCCGTTATAGCTGATGAAGCGTTCTTCCCCCGCCTCATATGTATCATCCATGTAACTTTTGCCGATCACCGCGAGATTTTCGGTCGACAGGCATTCGGAGGGCTTGAAGAAACGCCCGGAGAGCATCGGCGGAAGTGCCGGTTCCCCGTTGTAATAAACATACCGGTTCTCGCCGTCATGAACAGCTGCCAGATAATCGCCGTTACCTGAAGACAATAGACGCTCGACGACCGTCAATCCGGACGCATCCCTTGTATTCGGAAGAGTCTGAACAGCCTCGGGAGGAGGTGTAATTGCAGCGATATATTCTTCCAATTCTTCCGGGGATGATGGCATTCCCTCCCCGTCCAATTCGGAGTAGT
>JAAYIQ010000179.1 GCA_012523365.1 Clostridiaceae bacterium | reverse complement strand
GAAACACAGAATCAGTGCTTTTCTGCAACGAAAGCGATATTCCGGCAACTGGAGCGATGATATGTGCGATACACCGACGAGAGAAGCGATTCGTCCGTAGTTTCATCTCGAATACCGACTAAATCGCTGAAATGCTTCGTTTAGTCGGTAATCATTAATCAAAAACGAGACCGCGCGCCGCCCGAACTCGTGACAGCTTCGTGTACCGACGAAACAAAGCTTTTCGAGTGGTTTCGTCCGTAGTTTCGTCTCATTTGGGAGCTCGAGACGGCTTCGAACACGTACCAAACCTCGACGAGAGAAGCGTTTCGTAGTTTTGCCCTTTCGTGTTGATTACTACCGACAGAAATCCGTCAATCGCACTTTTTCTTTATGCATTAGAATGTGCTGCTAATGCATGCAAGCAGCAAATCCATCGGCCGGGCACTCCGCTTCGCGAACGTACTTCGAGTATTTAAGAATTCCGGATCATGGCCCGATTGGCCGCAGGAAAACGGCAACGGAGTGATCCCGGACCGGTTTCCTGTTCACTTTTCACGGAATTGGGTGAAGAGCCGACGCATCTCTGTGCAATCGAATAAACAACGGATCGATAAACCGAAAAACTCGTTCGCGAAACGGTTTACTATAAGTCGGCAAAACGGTAAACTATGCAGTAGAGATTTTCGGTACGAGGTGGACCATGACCGAGGGAATGACAGACAGAGCGGCGACAGACATGAGAAACCGGCCGATCGGGGTATTTGACTCCGGAATCGGCGGCCTTACGGTGCTTCGCGAGATATGGAAGGAATTACCGAACGAGAGCACGGTGTATTTCGGCGACAGCGGTCGGTATCCTTACGGTACCAAATCTCATGATACGATTGTACAGTATTCCCTTCAGAATATGCGTTTCCTCCTGAGCCGGAATGTCAAAATGATCGTGATCGCCTGCAACTCCGCCGGAGCGCACGCGCACACGGAGGTTCGCCGGAGCGCCGGCGTTCCCGTTGTCGAGGTGATCACACCCGGTGCGGAGCAGGCCGTTCGGGAGACGAGAAACGGCCGGATCGGCATTATCGCGACCCGGGCGACCGTCAACAGCGGACTCTATCGTGAGGCGGTTCTCGGGGCGGCGGATCGCTTGATCGCCTCCGGCGATAACGCGGAAGCGATCTCGAATCTTACCGTCGAGCAGGTCGCGTGTCCTTTGTTTGTTTCTTTGGTTGAAGAGGGGTATTGGGACAACCGCGCAACCCGACTGATCGCGGAGGATTATCTGGACGGCTTGAGAGCCGCGGGTATTGATGTCCTGGTTCTCGGATGCACACATTATCCGATTCTCGGACGGGTCATCGGCGAGGTGATGGGTCCGTCCGTTCGTCTGATCGATTCCGGTGCCAGCGTCGCCGGGAAGGTGCGAAGCGCTTTGCGGGATACCGATCTGTTGCGGACCGAACCGTCCGCGCCGACATACCGCTTTTTTACAAGCGACGACCCGGATATGTTTGAACAAAGAGCGTTGCCTTTTTTGGGCGGCGGACGCCCTGCGGGCACGAGATATGTTGCCACCGATTCATTCACCGGACCGGAATCCGGCGTGAAGGGAGAGCGCAAATGAAGGTCATCGTTCGAATCGAGAGCGAGCTGATCGAAGCGGCAAAATCGAACGGGGTCGGCGAGCTTTTCGCGGAGGAAAGCGGGTTTCGTGCCCGTTGGACTCAACCTGCCGGCGAGGGCGAGGTCATCGGGGCCAGATATTCGATGACGTATGATGCGCAGACCCGGGTTCTGGAGGTCGAGCGCATTTCGGACTACATATCCCGGATGGCTTTCTGCGAGGAAACGAGAACCCGCGGGGAACTGAAGATCAAGGAAGGACATTTTGAGACGGAGATTTTTACGCATCGGCTTCGGGTTCCCGCCGACGGCTATGGGGTTGCGGAGCTCCGTTATGATCTGATCATGGCCGGACATGAACCGATATCCAACCTGATGGTCATCTCGGTGAGCGAAGTAAAGGAAGATTAAAGCGGTCTTTTCGAAAATCGGACGCGCGAAGCGCCTTTTTTTCGATAAAACCTGAAGATCGGACGGAAAATCAGCGAAGATGACTTGACAAAAGCCTTGCGTGTATAAGATAATGTCATTCGCGCCTTAACGCGAAGCAACACGAATCACAATCGTCGGAGATTGAATCCGACCGGCAATAGACGGAGGTATTGATATGGCACATCCGAAACGCAAATGGTCAAAGGCCAGAACATCCCGACACAAAAGTGCGTGGAAACTGAGCTTGCCCGGACTGGTCAAGTGCCCTCAGTGCCACAAGTTGATGTTGCGCGGCAAGGTTTGTAAGAGCTGCGGATATCTGTACGGCAGAGAAGTTGTCAAGCAAGACGAGACGGCCTGATCGGTCGTAGGGGCTATAGTATCATGACAGTGCGGGACCCGAAGGGCGGAACGCACTGTTTTTTTGTTAAGGAGTATGTATTTTGAGCCGAAACGGAGAGGAAAACCGAAGAATATCGAGTTTGCTTCCGGGCAGCATCGCCGAGGAGATCGGCGTGGTTCCCGGCGATATTCTCTTGTCGATCGACGGAACGGAAGTCGCGGATATTTTCGATTTTCGAATCCGGGAATTGGCGGAAGTTCTAACGATCGAGACGAAGAGCGAGGACGGAAGCCGAAGTGTTTTCGAGATTGAGAAAGACGAGGACGAGGAGCTCGGTCTCGTTTTCTCCGAGCCGCTTCTGGATCAGCCTAAGGCCTGTTCGAACCGTTGTCTCTTTTGCTTCATCGACCAATTGCCGGCAGGAATGCGCCCGTCCCTGTATTTTAAGGACGACGACCCGCGGCTTTGTTTCACGGACGGCAACTTTATTACGCTGACCAATATCGACGACGCCGAGTTTGACCGGCTCCTGTCGTACCGGTTGTCGCCGCTGAATGTATCGGTACACACGACGGATCCGGAACTCCGGCAGAAAATGATGAACAATCGATTTGCCGGCAAAGTGACGGAACGTCTTCAAAAGGCGGTCGCGAACGGAATCGATGTCAACTGTCAGATCGTTCTTTGCCCGGGCATCAATGACGGCGAGGCATTGGACCGAACGGTTTGCGATCTGGTGAAGCTGGGCGAACATCTCCTTTCGATCGCGGTCGTTCCCGTCGGGCTGACCCGTTATCGTGACGTGAACAAGCTGTTTCCGCTTCTGCCCTACGATCGCGCCGGTGCCGGTAAAGTGCTTGATTTTGTACGGATGAAGCAGAGCGAATGGATCAGGCTTTATGGGCGACGACTGCTTTTCGCGGCCGACGAGTTTTATATCCGTGCCGAACGGCCGATACCGACCGCTTCGCACTATGAAGATTTTTATCAACTCGAGAACGGGGTCGGTCTGTTGGCCGCCCGCAGGAAAGAATGGAGAGCGGCGGTGGCCGGGCTCAAGCGTTCGCGAAGGTTCTGCCGGGATTATCCGCGCGGCATGGAAGGAGCGGACCGATTCCTGTTGATATCGGGAGTCGATGCCGCAGGGTTTGTTCGGGAGGAACTGTCCCGGGCCGTATCCGTACTGAATACAGTGCCGGAGGTGCTGGCAGTTCCCAATCGATTCTTCGGCGAAAATGTTACCGTGACCGGGCTTTTGACGGGTGCGGACATTCTTGCCTCGGTCCGCGGGCACCGTTATGCCGATCCCGGGATCCGGGGCGTCCTTCTTCCGGACGTTACGCTCCGTTCCGGCGAGGATGTCTTTCTGGACGACATGACGGTCGGGGAGCTCTCCGCGGAGCTCGGCCTTCCGGTTATTGTATATGAAACGACAGGCAGGGGCCTGATCGAAGCATTGATCTCGATCCGCGAGTTTTTCGGATACGGGAATGAGGGAGGACAAGTATTATGAGCGCACCGGTGGTCGCGATTATCGGACGCCCGAACGTGGGAAAATCGTCTCTTTTTAACGCACTTTTCGGAGAACGCGTTTCGATCGTAGACGATACGCCGGGCGTGACGCGTGACAGGATCTATGCCCGAACGACCTGGAGAGAAAGAGAGTTTGTCATCATCGATACCGGCGGTATTGAGCCGGATGCGGAGGACGAGATACTCAAGGGAATGCGCGCACAGGCACAGGTCGCGATCGAGACCGCCGACGTGATCCTGTTCATGGTCGACCTGAAGGCCGGCCTGGTTGCGGCGGACGCAGACATCGCCGTGATGCTTCGGAAGTCCGGTCGCCCGGTCGTCCTTTGCGTCAATAAGTCCGACCAGGTCGGAGAACCGCCGCCGCAGGCTTACGAATTTTATAACCTCGGTCTCGGTGAAATCTACCCGATATCCGCGGCACATCGACTCGGTATCGGAGAACTGCTCGACGCGCTTTTCGAGAAAATGCCGCTGTCGGAGGAACGAAACGAGGAGGATGAGCGAATTCGGGTCGCCCTGATCGGGAAACCGAATTCCGGCAAATCCTCTCTGTCTAACTGCCTGATCGGACAAAACCGTTCGATCGTGTCCGATATTCCGGGCACGACCCGCGACGCGATCGACACCGAACTGAATAATGAGTTCGGTGCCTTTACGATCATCGACACCGCCGGACTTCGCAAGAAAGGCCGGATCGACACGTCTGTTGAGAAGTACAGCATGCTCCGCTCCCTCGCGGCGATCGAGCGCGCCGATGTTTGCATCATCCTGATCGACGCGATCGAGGGCGTGACCGAGCAGGACACCAAGATCGCCGGATACGCTCACAACGCGGGCAAGGCGAGCATCTTTGCCGTCAACAAATGGGACTTGGTCGACAAGGAGACCGGGACGCTGGAGTTGATGCGTAAGATGCTTCTGGAGCGGTTTTCGTTTATGACTTACGCTCCGGTCCTGTTCATCTCGGCCAAAACCGGACAGCGCGTCACGACACTTTTCGAGAAAATCGTCACCGTTCGGGATCAGTCAAGGCGTCGTTTGTCGACGGGCATGCTAAACGATCTGCTTACTGAGGCGACCGCGATGGTGCCGACGCCTCAGGACAAGGGCAGAAGACTGCGCATCTATTACGGAACGCAGGTTGCGATCTGCCCGCCGCAGTTTGTCCTTTTCATCAACGATAAGGATCTGATGCATTTCTCGTACATGAGATACATTGAAAACCAATTACGCAAGAATTTCGGTTTTGAGGGAACTCCGATCCGGATATACCTTCGCGAAAAATCCAAAGAATAGAGGAAGAAAGAAGAATGGAAGAAATCAACCATCTCAGGAATATTGCGATCATTGCACACGTCGATCACGGCAAAACCACCATCGTCGACTCGATGCTGAAGATTGCAGGGATCTATCGGGACAACGAACTGATCGTTGAGCAGGCGATGGACAGTAACGCGCTTGAGCGCGAGCGCGGAATCACGATTCTGGCCAAGAATACCGCGATCGATTATAAGGAGTATCGGATCAACGTCGTCGATACTCCCGGACATGCGGATTTCGGCGGTGAGGTCGAGCGTATTCTCAAAATGGTCGACGGGGTCCTTCTGGTGGTCGACGCGTACGACGGCCCGATGCCGCAGACGCGCTTTGTTCTTCGAAAAGCATTGGAACTCGGCCTGGTGCCGATTGTCTGCATCAACAAAATAGATCGGCCGGACGCGCGTCCGCGCGAGGTCTGCGACATGATCCTTGAGCTCTTTATCGAGCTCGGAGCGGACGACCATCAGCTCGATTACCCGACGGTATTCTCGTCGGGTAAGACCGGCATGGCGTTCCGGAATATCGAGGATTACGCACCGGATTCCGATGCGGATTTCCGTCCTCTTCTGGACGCGATCGTCGAATATATTCCCTGCCCGAAGGGTGAGACCGGGATGCCGCTTCAGCTTCTTGTTTCCAATATCGATTCGGATCCTTATATCGGACGCATCGCCGTCGGCCGGGTCGATCGCGGCCGGATTCGTCAGGGACAGAATGTCGCCGTGTGCGGCTTTGACGACAACAGCGTTGTTAATTCCCGCGTTGTCAAGCTGATGCGTTTTCGCGGGCTCGCACGACAGGAGATATCTGAGGCGGCCGTCGGCGAGATCGTATGTGTCGCCGGAATTCCCGAGATTAATATCGGTGATACGATCTGCGACGCAGATCATGCCGAGCCTCTGCCGTTTATCAATATCGACGAGCCGACGATCGCGATGACCTTTTCGGTCAATAACAGCCCCTTTGCCGGTCGCGAAGGCAAATTTGTCACATCCCGTCATATCCGGGATCGGCTTTTCAAGGAGATGGAGACCAATGTCTCAATGCGACTGGAAGAAACCGATACGACGGAAGCTTTCGTCGTTAAGGGAAGAGGAGAACTGCATCTTTCGATCTTGATCGAGACGATGCGACGTGAGGGCTATGAGTTTCAGGTCAGTAAGCCCCGGGTCATTTTGAAGGAGATCGACGGGGTCATGCATGAGCCGGTTGAGACCCTTCTGGTCGACGTACCGGAGGACTTTGTCGGGGCGGTCATCGAGAAACTGGGGCGCAGAAAAGCGGAGATGGTCAGCATGCATCCGCCCGAGAAAGGCTATACCCGAATGGAGTTCAAAGTCCCCTCCAGAGGCATTATCGGGTACCGGACGGAGTTTTTGACCGACACGAAGGGCAATGGTATAATGAACAGCGTCATATGCGGATTTGAGCCCTTTGCGGGAGAAATCGAGACCCGCTCCGCAGGCGTTCTGATCGCCTTCGAAGGCGGCGAAGCGATGACCTACGGGCTGTATAACGCGCAAGAACGGGGATTTCTCATGATCGGTCCCGGGACACAGGTTTACGAGGGAATGATCGTCGGAATCAGCCCCAAGGGCGACGATATCACGGTGAACGTGTGTAAGAAGAAACATGTCACCAATATGCGGGCATCCGGCAATGACGAAGCGCTGAGGCTGACGCCGCCTCTGCAGTTCAGTTTGGAGCAATGTCTGGAATTTGTTTCGGACGATGAACTCTGTGAGATCACGCCCAAATCCATTCGCCTGCGCAAGCAGATCCTGAACTCGGAGATGAGAATGAAGCTCCGTAATAAGAAAAACAGCGTTTGAGAGGAGTTGAGCCGCTTCCATGCTCTCCAAGAAGGTTAGAGTCGCGCTCACCATCGCCGTCGCCGTCATCAGTGTACTCGGATGCGGCCTGCTCGGCGTTTTTCTCGGATACAATTACGTCTTGTCTCAAACCGACCGATTCAACGCGCTCGAACAGGCGATCGAAGACGGAAAACTCGTGATCACGGAGGAGACTCCGGGCGCGATCATGATGATTATCGAAACCGGTTCGGACACGGGAGAGATCGCCGCGAAGTTGAAGGAAATGAAGCTGATCGATAACGAGCTTTTTTTCACGGTGATGTCCAAGTTCAACGGATTCGACGGCGGATATTCGGCCGGGACCCATTTCCTGACGAGGGACTTGAACTACGACGAGATCATGTATATCCTCTGTCAGGAACCCAAGGTCAAGAGCATTACCTTCCCGGAAGGGACGTCTTATATTCAGATCAAGAAGCTCCTGCGTGAGGCCGGATTGGCTTTTAACGATGCGGAACTGGACGCTTGTATGAACAGTGCCAATCTGTTTGTCGACTATACCTTCATCTCGCAGATCAAGACCAACCCGGAGCGCGACTATATCCTGAACGGGTATCTATTCCCGGACACGTATTACTTCGACATGAACGCGGACGCGGAAGCCATTGTGCGAACGTTTTTGCGCAATATGGAGAACAAACTTCAGGAAGACTATTATTTTCGCGCGGAGAAGCTCGGAATGACAATGGATGAAGTGATCGTCCTGGCATCGATCATTCAGAACGAGGCCAATGTCAAATTAGAGAATATCACGGACATGTTTCTGATCTCGGCGGTCTTTCACAACCGCCTGAACTCGGATGACCCGAGTATGCGTAAACTGCAGTCCTGTGCAACGATAAATTTTCTGCGTGAAAAAGACGGTCTCAAGAAGGTCTGGGCGGCCAGCACCGCGGATCAGATGCGCGAGAGCCCCTACAACACCTATATGTACGAAGGCTTGCCTCCGGGACCGATCTGTATGCCCGGTGTCTACGCGATTCAGGCCGCGCTTTACCCGGAGCCGAACGTGAATTATTACTTCTTCTGCGCGACAGGCGACGGCGGCACGGCTTTTGCGGTGACGTATAAGGAGCATCAGGCGAACGTCGCGGCGTACGAACAGTATTGGGTCGATGCGGAAGAAGCGGAGCAAACCGGGACGACTACAGATGATTGAGCGGCGGTCTTTTCTGCCGTCGGAGATTTACCATGAATAAACCCGAGATCCTCGCTCCCGCCGGAGATTTTGAGAAGCTTCGTGTTGCCGCAGCATATGGCGCGGACGCCGTTTATCTTTCCGGCCGCCGCTTCGGACTGCGCGCCGGCAGTGCGAATTTTTCTCCCGAAGAAATCACGGAGGCGATCCGGTACTGCAAGAGCCGGAATGTGCGTTGTTATATCGCGATGAATATCCTGGCACGACCGGAAGATATCGTACACGTCGAAAGCGAGGCGAGGCATTGTGCCGAAGCCGGGGCGGATGCGTTTATCGTTTCGGATCCGGGGATCTTTTCGATAATTCGTCGCTCCTGCCCCGATTCGGATATTCATATCAGTACTCAGGCCAGCGTCACCAATGCTGAGGCCTGCCGCTTCTGGCACTCGCTCGGAGCACGTCGGATCGTTCTTGCGCGTGAACTTTCGCTTCGCGAAATCGCCGAAATCCGTTCGGAGATTCCGGAGGATCTTGAACTTGAATGCTTCGTACACGGAGCGATGTGCGTCTCTTATTCGGGACGGTGTCTGTTATCGGACCGGTTTACCGGAAGAAGCGCGAATCGAGGGGATTGCGCACAACCGTGCCGCTGGGAGTATCGGGTCTCGGAGGTCAAACGGCCGGATGAGATTTTTACGGTGGAGGCGGACGCGACGGGATCGTATATTTTTAATTCCAAAGATATGTGCATGATCCGGCACATTCCCGAACTTGTCCGAGCGGGAATCAACAGCCTGAAGATCGAGGGACGCGTCAAGGGCAGCTTTTACGCGGCCGGCGTGACCCGTGCGTACCGGGAGGCGGTCGACCTTTATTTTTCGGATCCGTCCGCGTATACCGTGTCGGATAAGTGGATACGATTTCTGGATCGAACGGTTCATCGCGAATTCGGAACCGGCTTTTTTTTCGATCGACCGGGGGAGAATCCTCAGCTTTTTCCGGAGCAGATCTCTCACAAGCCGGCGTTTGTCGTCGGAATGGTGACCCGCTATGATCCCTTGACTCATAGAGTTTATGTATCTCAACGCAATAAACTGAACCTCGGAGACGAAGTTTCGGTTATCACACCTGACGGAGCGGAATACCGGATTACGGCGACGGAGCTTCTGGACGAGAAAGGGGTGCCGATCGAATCGACGCCCCATCCGTTGATGAATTATTCCATGACCTGCCCGCACGCGCTTCCCGAATACTCTTTTCTGAGCAAAGACGGGGACAAGGATGTAAGCCTTAAAAGCGAACCGGTATAACGTCAATCCTCGATCGTTTTCAACACACGACCCATAAAATTGCGAAGCTTCTTGTCGAACGAGAAGACCTTGAGCACCTCGATGAGGATCAGGAGCACTACGGGGCCGACCAGGAAACCGATCGCTCCCCACACCGCCACACCGATGATCATCGCGAAAAGAGTCGCCAGAGGGTGCATGTTCATCGCGTTTCCGAGAATCGGCGGCTCGATGACTCTTCGTACGATCGTGATGATCGTCATACCGACGAGAAGAATCAGAAAACCGACATAGTTGCCCTGAATGATCAAATAGATCATCAGCGGTACCATCGTGGCGCTGACACCCAGAACGGGCATGAAGTCCAATACGGCCGTAATCAGAGCCAATATCACCGCATATTTGATCCCGATCAGATAAAACACAGCCAACGCTTCGAAAAATGTGATGATCAGAAGCGCCAGATAGCCGCCGAGGACTCGAAACAACGTCGTCGAGAGCTGGTCGAGTAACATGAAGGATTTATGTCGAAACACGCGATTATTGATGTTGCGCGCAAAAAATCGCAGTAACTTCTTGCCGTCTGTGATGAAGTAGACTCCGGACATCACGATGACGACACCGAAAAACATGATGATCGGAAGACTGCCGACAAACGAGACCAGACCCTTTAACAAAGAGGAGGCAATGGCGGGTATACGATTCTCGAGCGTAGGAAGAAGATCTTTAAGGTAAGCAATTGCGGACGCGGTCATCTCATCCGAGATAAAGCCGCCGTTTGTCGCCGAGAAATTACTGATTGCTTCCTCAATCCGTTCCATCAGCGAACCGCTCCCGATCCATTGAGGGATACTCTTGATCACGGTATTCAATTGGCCGATCAACGCGACCAGCGCCCAGGTTAAGGACCCGAGCGTAATGACGACCAGAACAGCGAAAACAACCAGGGTCAGACGGGTCTTGAAGGGTCGGGGTCTCTTGGCCAGAGAAGGAAAAATAAACGAAAGGGCTTTGCGGATCGGGTGCTTCTCGCGTGTCTTTCTCGTAAATTTTGAAGAAGTTCCGGATTCTGACGAAGCATCGCCAGTCCTCGTCTCGACTGTTTCTGCGGTGTCCGGGTCCTCGGTTGCGGAACCGGATTTACCTTTCCTGCCCGCGAAGAATCGCCGCAGGAAATGTCCGATCCGTATGAGAAGATTCGACAGATGCCGCGAAGCCTTCGCGAGGACAAATCCCAGAAGGAAGGGCAAAATGATTACAACTACACGACTGCCCAAGTACGCGACCCCGACAGCGATGGCAACGAAAAGTGCGTATTTGATGATTTGCATGACCGTTGCGCGGTCATGGGTATAGCGTATTTGTTCATCCATATGTATCTTATGACTCCTCAAAGAGTGCTTGCGCGATCGGCATCAAATGTTATTATACACGATTCAGCGGGTCAGATACCGAGAATCATCGCCCAAATTCCGCTGAAAAAAAGCAATCCCATCCAGAAGGCCCAACCGATATGATCGCGGATCCGGCCTTCTTCTCTCTGTGGCTTGTCGATGTTCTCCAGTCGAAGATACCCGGAGATTCGGCGAATCTGCGACAGGATCGGAACCATGATCAGCGTGCCCATGATCAGAGCGGTCAAGGCGATATAAAGCGAGGCCGAATCCAGATCCGCTTCCGTACGAACGGCGGCGGTATCGATCAGCGGCAGAAGGGAACGGAACAAGAGATAAGAACCGGCCATCGACAGACGGGTCAGGATCGCGCAGAAAACATTGTCCAGCGAGTGCCGGATGTATCCGAGCAGGACACCGAGCAGAAAAACAGCGAGAAAATCAACCGGGTTCAGCGTGTAAATCGCGAAAAGCAATGCGATGATCACGTAGCCTTTTCCGTTCCAAAGCTTGCCGGGCAGGATACCGGTCAGAAGCCCGCGAAAGAAAAGCTCCTCCAGGATCGCCGGTAAAGCGGATCCGACAAGAAAGAGGAGAAGGGTGGCTTCGGCTGACGTATCGGTCGTCGTGTGAAAAATCATCGGCAGGGGTGCCGGAACGGACCGGATGATCAGGAAACGGGAAAAAAGGTTGTGGAGCGCGACAAATAAAAGCATCGCGGGCACGCCGATGAGGATGCTCTGGATGGCGGCACCGAATCCCGGATTTGTTCCGTAAACATTCCGGTCTCCGATCGAATAACGGGAGACAAGGAACACGAAAGGCAGAAGGAGACAAATCAGAAGCCGACAGACATTGATGATCGAAAAGCCGATCAGGGAGGACTTTGACCACACCAGAACCGACTGAGGGATCAGATACCACGCTATCAGCAAAACGGCGGACAGAAAAGCGCATACACCGAACGCAAAGCCGACCGTCGGCTTCTCGGGAATCGGCAAATATGGCCGGATACGACGGAAAATGCCCCCCGTCATTTGAACATCAGCTCCAGAGCCGGGAGAATATTATCCGAGAAATAATTGAAAACCGGCGTCTCGAAAATCAGAAAGCACAGTGTGCCGATCGCAAGGAAGGGTCCGAACGCGATGTAATCCGGGTCGTCGACAAAGGAGATCTCTCTCTTCTTGCGTTCGAGTATCTTCCGGGCTTTGGCGGGATTTTTACTCTCACGGATTTCCCGCTCTTCGCGGGCGATCCGCACGCGCTTGCGAATGAGAAGCGGCACAGCCGCGATCCCGCCGATGATAAAAGAGATAAAAAGGACAAAAATCAACCCGTAAGCACCCGATAGAAGGCCGCAAGCCAGAAGAAACTTGATGTCTCCGTGCCCCATCGCGTCCTTTTTACTGACCCAGGAGCCGATCCAACCGATCAGGAATAACAGCGCCGCGCCGATGACACCGCCGAGCACGCGGTTGAGGATCGGATGCCAGAAAGGAGCACCCGCCGGAAACCAGAGGCTCCCGTATAATAAGTCGGAAGAGAACCCGAAAATCGCAAGGATCGCCGTGAACACGACGACGTGATCCGGAATGATCCGGTTCAAATGGTCGGAGATGACGACGACGGACAGCGGCAGAGCCGGCAGAAACATCAGAAGGATCCGCAAGAGCTCCGGTCGCTCGAAAAACGCAGGGTTGAAAAGAGCACCGAAAAAAAACAAGACGGCGGTCACCGGAATCAGGATCAGTGTATGCGGAAAAAACTTCATTCGCTTCGCCGGACGCGCGTTCCCGGAGTTCGGGTCATAGTCGTAATCCTGAAGCCAGGTCTCGGGTAAACGATTGAAAATCGGCTGACAGGCCGCGCCGCATAATGCACCGGCCGCGGCACAAATCAAGGGTATGACAAAGGACGCCATATTTCTCCTCCGACATCTCGGTATCGTCCCTACAGGATACCGTTTAATCATTCAAACCGCAAGGTTTATCCGCCTCCGGACGAGGGTCGCGGCGGGTGCCGACCGGCCTAAAGTCCGTCCGCCGACAGAACATGATACAGGTATGCGGAGATCAGCCCGGCCGCGCAGGACAGAATGTTCGCGACCAGTGCGTACGCAACGATCACTGGTCGGGAAACGGGCATTTTCGAGAACCGCTTCAAGAACAAAACGTAAAGTACGGCTTCCAGCGCGAAAACGCCGAGCTCCGTGAGGAAGTAGAAAACGGCGGAAATATAAAATCCCCCGTGGAATCGGAAAAAAAGAAGAACCGCGTTCATCATCAGTTGTGTTGAGATGTTGACGACCGCGATGAATATCAATTGTTTCTTCTCTCGAAAAACAAACAAAAACGCAACGAGAAGTTCGATTGCGAGCGTCAGCGCGACACGTACGGTGACATCCAGGATCCATGTAACGGAGATTCGATCTTTCGGTTCGACCCGGATGCCGGAAATGCTCCCGGGTACTTGATAATCCACGCCCCCAAGGTCGACGGTATAGGAACTGTCAAACGTATACCGCGTGATGATATCGCTGACCGCAAAGGAATCGTAATCGGGAAAATACAAGAGCACCTTAAACGGATCCGGAGGATAATAGCTCCAAATAAAGGCGCCGTCTCCGTTTTGCTGCCAATGTTGTTGGAGATAGTAATAGCCGTCCGGATCCGCGTAATCGACAAACTTTTGCCAAATATCCGGATCCGACACGGACTCTTTCCGGCTCTGCGGTCGGCTTTCATCGTACCGGCTGAAGGGACCGGTCGACTCCCGTTCGGACAGAAGTGTCGCGTAATACACTTCATTGCCGGAAAGCCCCGTGACCGTCACAGTGACCGAAGGCTTCGGGCCCATATCCGCCGAAACAGGGATTGAGACGGACATTACCGTCGCAATGATAATAAACAGAACAATAAGGATGCGAACGGGGTCGGAGCGCTTGGACGTATCGTTGAGCATTGAGGTTTCCTCCGGTATTGATTCAGAATGAAAGCGACTCAATCATATCACTTTTACGACGCGTAGTAAATGGAGCCCCGGGTCATTCCGGCAAGCATGTCAGAAAAGCATGATTTGACCCTCCGAAAACGTACTGATAGAATCAAACATGGGATTTTATTAAAGCGTAACGGGAGGAGACGGTTCGGCAAACGTCGAGCCCGTAAAGATATAAATGGTTATACATCAGACACCGGAAGAAATACGCGAGAAGATCGCAATGAATTTGCGCGCGGAGGCCGGCAAAGCCGCAGAACGCGGAACGCTTCGGAATTATTGGCAGGCGCTCTCCAGGACCGTCGTCGGATTCCTGGCAGATCGATGGGAGAAGACCCGGGACCTCTATGACCGCGTTCCTCAGGCGCATTATTTTTCGGCCGAATTTCTGGAAGGACGCTCGCTTCTTAATAATCTTATCAACTTAGGCATCTATGAAGAAACCAAAGCGGCAATCGCTTCGTTCGGGATTAATCTCGACGAGTTGTTGGAGGAGGAAACCGATCCGGGACTCGGAAACGGCGGCCTCGGCCGGCTGGCGGCGTGCTTTCTGGACTCCTGCGCGACGTTGAACCTGCCGGTTACCGGTTACGGGATCCTTTATCGTTACGGATTATTTCGTCAGACATTCGAGGACGGCTTCCAGAAGGAGCACCCGGACAGCTGGATGGAGCACGGATACCCGTTTATCGTGTCGCGCTTCGAGGAACGCGTCATGGTCCGCTACAATGATCTGAACGTTTGGGCGGTTCCGTACGACATGCCCATCACCGGTTACGGTACGGACAACGTGAATCGTCTTCGCCTCTGGAAATCCGAGCCGGCGGAGGAATTTGATTTCAATCTTTTCAATTCTCAGCGCTTTGACGACGCGGTCATCGAACGCAATCGCGTCAATGATATCTGGCGCGTGCTCTATCCCAACGATACTTCCTACGATGGCAAGGTGCTTCGCGTGCGCCAACAATACTTCTTTGTGTCGGCGTCTCTGCAGGATATAGTCCGCCGCTTCGTCGCCGCGCACGGGACCGATTTCAAGAAATTTCCCGATTATAACACAATTCAGCTGAACGATACGCATCCGGTCATCGCTATCCCCGAGCTGATGCGGATTCTGACGGACGAGCGGGGACTGGCGTGGGACGACGCCTGGTCGATCGTCCGGAAGACCTTCGGCTACACCAATCACACCGTTATGGGCGAAGCTCTGGAACGATGGGATATCGGTATTTTTCAGTATCTGTTTCCGAGGATCATGGAAATTGTGGAACAAATCAACGAACGTTTCCGCGAAGAGGCGGTCGCAACCGGAATCGGTGCGGAGATCATCGACCGTCTGGCGCCCGTCGGGGACGGTAAAATCCGGATGGCGAGCCTGGCCGTGTACGGATCGAGATCCGTCAACGGTGTCGCTCAGCTTCATACCGAGATTTTGAAGAAGGATACACTCCGGGATTGGTACCGGATGTATCCCGAGCGGTTTTCGAATAAAACAAACGGCGTAACGCCGAGAAGATGGCTTCGGACGTGTAATCCCGAACTTTCTGCGCTCATCACGGAGCTTCTGGGCGACGATTCGTGGGTCACGAATTTTGACCGGATCGCCGATCTCGAGAAATTTGCCGACGATGAAGCGGTCATGGATCGATTCCTCGCGGTGAAGGCCGACAGGAAGCGGTCTCTTACCGAATATGTTTGTCGTCAAACCGGTGTCCGGGTGGATCCCGAATCGGTTTTCGACATCCAGATCAAACGACTGCACGAATACAAAAGACAGCTCCTGAACGCGATTTACATCTTGAATTTGTACGACCGCATTAAGGAAGATCCGGATCTCGACATTCCCCCGGTCACGATGTTTTTCGGCGCGAAGGCCGCGCCCGGCTACTACCGGGCGAAGGGAATCATCAAAATGATCAACGAGATTTCCCGGATGATCGAATCCGATCCCGAAGTGCGTGACCGCATTCGTGTTGTTTTTATCGAGAACTACAATGTCAGCAACGCCGAAAGACTGTTTCCGGCCGCGGACATTTCGGAGCAGATATCGACCGCAGGCCTTGAGGCTTCCGGCACGGGCAATATGAAGTTCATGATGAACGGAGCCGTCACGCTCGGAACCTATGACGGAGCGAACGTAGAGATCGCGGATGAGGTTGGCGATGAGAATGTCTACATTTTCGGTTGCCGTGTCGAGAATATGGACGCGACGAAGAGCTACTATAACCCGAAGTGGCAATATGAGAATATCCCCGGACTCAAGAAGGCCGTCGATCGGTTGATCGACGGATCTCTCGATGATAAGGGCACCGGAATGTTCCGCGACATATACCAGTCGCTGATTTACGGAAGCAACTGGGAGCCGGGCGATATCTATTATGTTCTCGGAGATTTTGAGGCATACCGCGAGATGCGTGACCACGTGCTTCGCGACTATCAGGACCGACGCTCGTGGGCACGGAAGTGTTGGATCAACATCTGCCGCTCCGGACGGTTTTCTTCGGATCGCACGATATCGGAGTACGCATCGGAGATATGGAAGATCAAGCCGGCGGTCGTCGATTAAACTCTGATTTCCAGGTGCGTAATTTGCGGCTTGGCCATGAAGCGCAGGGGAAGGACTCCGCATCCGACCCCGCGCGTGATATAGCCGATGACTCCTTTTCGCGAAAAGAACCCGGATACGATCCCTTCTCTGGGAAGAAGATCACCCCGCAGGACCGTGAACTGGAGATTGAACGGCAGAAGGATCTGTCCTCCGTGGATATGCCCGGAGAGTTGAACGCGGTACGGCGCAGGGTCGGGCTGGCTTCGGACATAGTCCGGGTTATGAACGAGAACGATCCTTCTTTCCGGTGGAATATCGGCAGGTAAATTCCCGGGAAGCTGCGGCCAAATCCGACTTTTTTTCCCGGAATCACCCGGCCCGATCAGCAGAAAAACCGCTCCGGAAGCGCCGCGGATTATCTCAAACTCGTTCTCAAGCAGTCGGAATCCGGTCGATTCGATCCGGTCCCGTGTTAAAAGCAGGTCGTGATTGCCGCGTGCCGCGTAACAGGGGATCCCTTCGGCCTTTGCCCTTTCGGCAACGAGTCGGAGAATGCGGAGCCCCGCCTCGGGTTTTTTCCCCGAATCGGCGATATCCCCGGCGAAAAGAACCGCGTCCGGAGAGCCCGAAAACAAGCCGTTGAGTAATTTTGTGATGGGGACACGGAGTCCTTTGCCGTGTATGTCCGAAAACAGCGACACGCGAAGGATCGCCCGCCCCTCGGATTCCCGGTCTCCGGAGTCGAGATTCCCGCCCTTCGGGCAGGCCTCCCGGCTCCATTGATTGCGGGAGACATCCAAGATCTCGCGGTCGATATCCAGCAGGTAGGGTTCGATCAGCGAACGTATTAGAACCGCGGCGCCTCCGACGACAATCAGGCCCGCCATCACGGTCAGTATTATGATTATTGCATCCGGCACGCCTTTTTCTCCGATTCGCAACGAGCATTTATTGAGCGTTTGAATATGCTATAATCATGGGGTATTTCCAAACGGGTGTCAACGACACGCCGCAATGACTCACATTTACGGAGGTTTTTATGCCAAAGAAAGAAAGCACCAAGGGAGAAATTACTTCGGAAGTCATCAAAGAGATCGGGATCCTTTCGAGCGGAAAGTCGGGCTGGAACCGGGAGATCAATATCGTTCGCTGGAACGGCGGGAACCCGAAACTGGATATTCGCGACTGGGCACCGAATCATGAGAAAGCCGGTAAAGGGCTGACTCTGACCGGTGAAGAAGTGGCGGTTTTGAAGGAACTTTTAGCGGAGTATGATCCTTATGAGGCGGAAAGTCTTTAATCGGAGGGAACTCTTTTGAACGCCGGAAAACGCGCGCTGTTCGTTTCCGTCCTGCTGTTTTTGCTGTGGGGAACCGTGGTCGGCGCTCCTTTTCGATATTTTGTCGATGCGGTCCACGGCGTTGTTCGCGCGTTGAGCGATCTTTTGCGCACTCCGGCGCCGGTTTCGACCCTGATCACGGTGGCTTTGCTTCTGGCGATCACCATGGTCTATTTGCTTTTGCGGTCCGGTAAGGCGGCGGAGTACACGGCGATAATCGCCGCCGTTTGCGCGGTCATTTATCATCTGTATCTATCGGTCACCAGTCGATCAATCGTCGGGATGTCCGTGCCCGTCTTGCTCGGTTTGATCGCGGCGATCCTTTTTATGCTTTTTCAGGCGGATCGGGCGACGCTGTGTCTGAGTGACGCGTATTTTTACGCGATTCCCGTATACCTGTTCTACGAGCTGGTGATGTCGCCGGTATTTACTGCCGCGGGGATTCCGGGGAAGCTTTTGTCTCCTTTCATCACTGTATCTCCATACGGGTTGGCGTCCGGATTCGGCAATCTGTTCGGTGTGCCGATGTGGCTGTGGGGCGCCGTTATATTTTTTGTTGCCATACTGCCGGTGATCTATTTTTCGAGAGGAAAGGGTCCGGCAAGAAGAGAATTGGATGAGTTCCGGCTATAGAGACCGGGTCGGAAGGGAGCGATATGGAGCCTTGGGAACGAATCGCGGAGCTTCGCGAGCAGATCAGCCGCCACAATCAATTGTATTACGAGAAGGATGCCCCGGAGATATCGGATTTTGAATATGACGCTCTTATTCGGGAACTCCAGCAGTTGGAAGACCAATATCCGCTGTTGGCGGATCCGGGCTCTCCGTCCCGCAAGGTGGGCGGCCGCGCTTCGGAGCGCTTTGCGAAGGTGGAGCATAGGAATGTCATGCTAAGCCTCGCCAACGCATTCTCCAGAGAAGAGATCGAAGATTTTTGTGAACGGGTAGCCCGCGCGACGGAAGAGGCCGGCGGGACTGCCGAATATGTTGTCGAGCAAAAAATCGACGGCCTGTCCGTATCGGTCGAGTACAGAAACGGCGAGCTTTTCCGGGCATCCACTCGGGGCGACGGCGTCGTCGGGGAGGACATTACACCCAATATTATACACGTCGAGGGACTTCCGCTTCGGATCGATCCCGATATCCGGTATCTCGAGGTTCGGGGCGAGGTTTATATGCCAAACGACGCGTTTTTTCGGTTGAACGACATGGCTCTGATCCGCGGAGAGAAGATTTTTTCCAATCCGCGGAACGCCGCGGCGGGATCCCTTCGCCAATTGGATCCGTCTGTTACCGCTTCGCGCAAGCTCAATATCTTTGTATTTAATGTGCAGGAGATCCTCGGAAGGACATTCGAGACGCATTCGGAGTCCCTGCGCTTTCTTTCTGACCTTGGGTTTAACGCCAGCCCGGGATACCGGGAAGCGAGAACGCCCGACGAGGTCTGGGCGGCGATCGAAGCAATCGCGGAATCAAGGGAGTTTTTGCCCTACGGCATCGACGGCGCAGTCGTCAAACTCAACGCCCTCTCACTGCGCGATCGGATCGGCCGGACGAGCAAGTCACCGCGTTGGGCCATCGCGTACAAATATCCGCCGGAAGAGAAGCAGACCGAGATCGAGCGGATCGATATTCAGGTCGGCCGCACCGGCAAGCTGACACCCGTCGCGATCCTGCAGCCGGTCCGAATCGCCGGGAGCACCGTCTCGCGCGCGACCCTCAACAATGAGGACTATATTCGCGAAAAGGACATTCGCGCGGGTGATCTTGTGGTCGTCCGCAAGGCGGGCGACGTGATTCCTGAAGTCGTATCCGTCGTTCCCGGCTCGAGGAAATCCGGAAGTGAGCCGTTTTCGATGCCTTCGGTATGTCCTTCGTGCGGTGCGCCCGTCGTTCGGGAGGAAGGGGAAGCGGCCAGCCGATGTACCGGCCCGGATTGCCCGGCCCAGCTTTTTCGCAACATCCTTCACTTCGTCTCCAAGGACGCTTTTGATATTGACGGCATCGGGCCGGCGATCATCGAGACTTTGCTGAACCGCGGGTTGATCCGAAGCGTGGCGGACATCTTTTCGCTTCGTGAGAAGGAGCGCGAGCTGTTGGAGCTTGAGCGTATGGGCGAAGCCTCCGTGCGGAACCTGTTGGCGGCCATTGATGAGGCCGGGGATCGTCCGATGGAGCGTATAATCGTCGCCCTCGGCATCCGAAATGTCGGCGTCGTCGCGGCGCGAACGCTTGCCGAGCGCTTTTCAAGCATTCGTGAGATCATGAACGCGGACGAAGACACACTCGCCGCACTTCCTGATTTCGGCAGGATCACCGCGCGATCGGTGGTTGATTATTTTGCGCTTCCGCAGACCGCCCGTCTCCTGGACACGCTTGAGACAAGAGGCGTTCGGCTCGACCGGAAACGCATATCCGCGGCAGGTACCGGTGTGCTTGCCGGGAAGACCTTTGTCTTGACCGGAACTCTGCCTTCCATGTCGCGCGACGAAGCATCCGAATTGATCCTTCGCCACGGCGGGAAAGTGTCTTCCTCCGTTTCCGCAAAGACCGACTTTGTCCTTGCGGGAGAACAGGCGGGAAGTAAGTTGACCAAGGCGCAAAGCCTTGGGGTTGCGATTATCGATTCGGATGAATTGATGAGGATACTGTCGGTTTCCCCGACCGGCAACGGAGAAAGCACATGAATAATGACCTGCACGCGCGCAAATGGGTGATGCGCGCCGAAATGCGAGCCTTGAGAGAATTGATTCCGGACGCGGAGCGCGCGGAGGCCGGCCGGGCGATCGCGGAAACAGTCCTGTCCGGTCGCCTCACTGACCCCGAGACCCTTCCTTCAGATCGTCTTCGGAATCGGCAATCCGCATCTTCGGAGGGTTTCTTGATTCCCCGGATTACGCGCGGCTCTGTCCTGGCGATGTACGCTTCCGACGGCGGAGAGCCGGATTTCATACCGATTCTGCCGAAACTTCTGGTCGAGGGCGTCGTCTGCTGTTTTCCTGCTTTTCGAGACGGCGAAATGCGGTTTTGCACAGCGTCCGACGCGACGGACCTTGTCCCCGGTGACTTCGGCATTCGCGAACCGGGCTCCGATGCGACTTATATCGCCGGCGAGAAGATCGACGTTATGCTGGTTCCCGGGATGGCCTTCGACCTTCTCGGTGCGCGACTGGGTCGGGGTAAGGGCTTTTACGACCGGTATTTGTCATCCGTCGACCCTCTTTTCGCGCCGATCCGGATCGGTACTGCGTACGATTTCCAGATCGTGCCGGAAGTTCCTTCTGCCGAAGCGGATGTTCGCATGGATTATATCGTCACACCGACGATCTTCCGCTCCGTCATTTGAAGCCGTGGCGTCATGCCGTGCGGTGCTTTTCGAAAAGACACGCGAGCGCTCGTTGACATGAGCCTTCACGGAATAGGATAATGAATATGATTTAAGAAGCGGGAGGAAGAATCGGTTGCTGTATTTTTTTCTGAACCTGATCGCGCACACGGCGATATCCGCGGCCTTGGTCCTGCTCATGATTTACCGCCTGCGGATCAATCAGGAGCGGCGCAACCGACGCGGGATCCTTTACTTGCTTCCGTTTATACTCATGGGGATCGTTCTCGTGCAGGCAATCGCATTTACGATTCCGAGACTTCTTGATACGACGGATATCCTTCGCGGTGTTTATATTACAAAGATCGGATCCGTCGAGAAAATCGATTTTTTGAACAACGCGATGACCGTCGACGGAGAACGGTATTTTTATAATCCCTTTCTTCACAAACCCACTGTGGGCGACGAACTGAACATCACCTGCACGAGGTACTCCGGATACATCACCGATATGGAAAAGACCGGAGAGTAATCGATTCGTAGCCGGTTGGCTTCATTTCGAGTGAGGACGGATTGATCCGGTTTGTGATTTTTCGGATATATCCTGTTGAATCCGATAGCTCCCGATGACAGAATAGAATGTGCGATCCAAGCGAAAGGGGGCACGTTTATGACCGCTTCACCCGATACGTCCCGACAATCCGCCTTCGGATATAGTCTTGATCCGGCGCGAGAGGTCGGCTTTTATGTCGTTTGCAGTGACCGGATGATTCTGGACAATATTAATTCGATCATGAAGAAGAAGGGTTTAGTCGGGATATCCGACACCGCCGGCCGACTTCATTACATGGTGGACGCGCGAACCGGAGCGAACGTCGCCGCCGGCAGAATTGCGGGGCAAGCCCTTCGCGGGCTGGATCATTCCTCTCTCTCGAACGCGGAGGTGCTCGAGGGTGTCGAGAACGTCCTCGACAGCTATTTCCTGGATCGGGTTCTGCTCGGTACCCGGATCGCGCGATTCATGCTGGTGCAGAGCATTCGGGACCCATCGTTGATGAGCACGGTGACCAAGCGCCTTTACCCGCTGGCCGGAGAGGAGTTCGGCATCACATCCGCGCAAGTCGAGCGCAATCTGCGATACGCGTTTCGCAAGATGAAGGTCTTCGAGGACGGCCGTCGTAACGTTTATATTTTGCGCAAACTGCACGACGAGGTTTCCGCGACACTGGTGCGAAGACACGACTGTGTTCCGTATCCGACCCGGCTTTCGGTATAGCCGACCGCTCAAAGGGGCGGAGAGCCGCGTTGCCGAGGACAGACCGGAAGATGGCCCGCGCGGCGGTCGGGCACATACAAAGCCGATCGAAGGATCATTTCAAGGGATAAGAAAAGAAGCCCTCGTTCATGCCGAGAGCTTCTTAGTCTCTTAATTGCTGTCATCCGTAAAGGATTACTTGTTGACCTTGTCCTTCAAGCCTTTGCCGGCGCTGAATACAGGCGCCTTGGACGCAGGGATATTCATCGGAGCACCCGTGCTGGGGTTGCGTCCCTTGCGAGCATTGCGCTTCTTTGTCTCAAAGCTTCCGAAACCGACCAGAACAACTTTCTCTTCTTTGGCCAGCGCGTCGGAGATGGCGTCGATGGTCGCATTGATCGCGGCCTCTGCCTGCTTCTTGGTGAGATCTGTTGCCTGTGCAACTGCATCGATTAGGTCTGTCTTGTTCATAATAACGTAGCCTCCTTCAGGCGATATTCACACTCGGCTGATAATAAATGATGAAACACCACATTGTCAAGCCCGGTGTGTTGTAGTGCTCTAATGAGCCAACCATAGTGTGTGCACACCAAGTCGAATTTGACATGCATCATAGATATTCTACTTCATGACATCTGATTTGCATAGTGGAAAAAGTTAGTTTTTCTTAAAGAAAGTGAATAAATTCAGCCTTATTCGGCTTTTCTGATCCTTCGTGGCGACGAAACGGGCAGAGAAGGGCTCAATATATCCATTCAAAGGTCGGGTGACCATCGAAAAAACTCACAAGAACCCTATTGACGTTCTAGTGAACCTATGCTATGATTCAAACATGTTATTGGAAAGGAGGAAAAAGCAATGAGGATTCCGGGAACCGTTATCCCGGAAACCGACGGAAGGTCCAATGCGCAGTTTCTCAACGGAATATTCGCGGCAACATCCAGTTTGATGCTGTCGCAGATCCGGGAGATGACGGGGTTGGATGCGTCGGCTCTCCAGAATTGGGTGAAGCGAGGATGGGTCAGCCCGCCGCAGAACCGAAGGTATAATGTGGATCAGGTGGCGAGAATTCTGATCATCAACATGCTTCGTGAAGCCCTTCAGCACGAGAAGATTGCTTTTTTGTTGTCTTACGTGAACGGTTCGGTCATGGATCGCTCGGATGACATCATCCCCGAATCAAAGCTTTACGAGTACATTTGTACCGTTGCTGAGGAATACAGGGGAAAGGATGTTACCGACTCGGAGCGGCTCAGAGCCGCGATAGAGAAAGTGACCGCGGATTATGTCGAGACGACGGAAGGTGCTTCACAGAGGCTTCGAAAAGCACTGGAAATCATCATCATTGCCGGAAGAAGCATTCAGGTCAAAAGACGAGCGGACAGACTGCTTGACGAGATTTACTCTTAGTCGCGGATGGGCGGACTGCGTCGGGCTGATTAAAGGGAAAGGAGGAGTTTTATGATACAGTGGTGGAATGATTTGTCTCTGATACAGCAAATATTCGGAATCATCGCGATCCCTTCGACCGTGGTTCTGATCATCCAGACTATTCTGGTTATGATCGGAGTCGGTGAGGTCGAAGGAGATGCGGACGTCGATTTTGATGCCGATGTCGGCGATGCGGTCGACGGAGCGGAAGCCTCGAACGGCTTCGCGATGATCAGTATCCGCGGCGTGATCGCATTTCTTGCTGTCGGCGGATGGACCGGTGTGGTCCTGGATTCGACCGGAGCGCATCTTGCGATTACGATCATCGTTGCTTTGGTTGCCGGATTTCTGGCATTACTGGCCGTCTATTTACTGATGCGTATGACCGGTAAGCTTCAGGATAAGGGGAATATTGCCCTGAAAAATGCGGTGGGCAAGGCGGCAAAAGTTTATATCGCCGTTCCGGATACGGGAAAATCCGGTAAAGTCACGCTCACCCTACAGGGTAGGTTCACCGAGTGTGATGCCGTGACTCAATCCGGCAAAACGATCAATCCCGGTACAATCGTAACGATAACGGGTATGGCGGATGCCAATACCCTGATCGTTGAGGAAAGAACAGTCGAACCGATGAATAATCAGAAAGAGGTGTAGTTATGGCTCCGGAAATTGTCATTCTTTTTATTGTTATCGCCATTGTGTTACTGACTACGATCATTGTTATTCTTTCGCGTTACCGCAAGTGCCCGTCCGACAAGATCATGGTCATCTACGGTAAGGTCGGAAGCAATGTCGACGGAACGGATCGTTCCGCCCGATGCATCCACGGTGGTGCCGCGTTTATATGGCCGATTTTTCAGGCCTACGAGTACATGGATCTGACACCGATCTCCATCAGTGTCGATCTGACCAGCGCTCTGTCCAGACAAAACATCCGTATCGATGTCCCCTCGAGATTTACAGTCGGTATTTCGACCGAGGAAGGCATCATGCAGAATGCCGCGGAGAGACTTCTTGGTCTTCCGCTTACGGCGATCCAGGATCTGGCCAAGGATATTATTTTCGGTCAGCTCCGTCTGATTATCGCCACGATGGACATCGAGGAAATCAACACGAACCGGGACAAGTTCCTGGAAGCGGTTTCCGAGAACGTCGAAACCGAGTTGAAAAAGATCGGCCTGCGTCTGATCAACGTCAACGTGACCGATATCAGCGACGAGTCCGGATACATTACCGCTCTCGGTAAAGAAGCCGCCGCGATCGCGATCAACGACGCGAAGAAATCCGTCGCCGAAGCGGACCGTGCCGGTGCAATCGGTGAAGCAAACGCCAACATGGAGCAGAGAATCAAAGTGGCGCTCGCGAACTCCGAAGCCGTGAAGGGTGAGAACGAAGCGAAGGCCAACATCGCGGGATCGGACGCCATTCGCCGCGAACTCGAAGCCGAAGCAATGCGTAAAGCCGTATCCGCCGAAAAGATCCAGGCCGCGAAGGCCGCTCAGGATGCCTACTCTGCGGAACAAGCCGCTGAACTGGCTCGTGCGGCCAGAGAAAAGGCGACACTTGAAGCCGACATCGTCGTAAAGGCTGAGATCGACAAGCGTCAGCTCGAGATCGCCGCCGAAGCGGATGCCGAGCAAACAAGAAGGAGAGCCAAGGGTGACGCGGACGCCATCTTTATGAGGATGGAAGCGGAAGCCAGAGGTATGGAAGAGATCCTGACCCGTCAGGCCACCGGTCTTTCCAAGGTCGTCTCGGCTGCCGGAGGCAATCCGAACGACGCGATCCGCCTGATGATTGCCGACAAACTCGAGGACATCGTCCGCGTTCAGGTCGAGGCCATCAAGAATCTCAAGATCGATAAGGTCACCGTATGGGACAGCAACGGCGGTTCCGGTACGGAGGGCAAGACCGCTACGGCAAACTTTCTTTCCGGGATCATGAAGAGCATCCCGCCGATGAACGAAATGTTCAATATGGCCGGTATGGATCTGCCCGAATATCTCGGTAAGAATAAAGAAGCGGTCGCGCAAGCGACAGAAATCGATCCGGCGACACTTGAAGCATGACGTTTGAATGACGATCAATCAAGGATCACCGATAGAGAATGATTCTGTTCCCCGCCTCCGGCACCGTGCCGGGGGCGGGCTTTTTTTGTCGGGGAGAATGATCAGCCCGCGATGACTCGAAAAGCGGACAAAAACGTGTTATAATGTAATCAGTATTTTATAATTCAACGTATTCAACAGTTATCGCCCGACCGGGCAGGACATAGGCAGATGCTTTCCCGGCTACCTTTTCAAACGCAGGAAGGATTCGCCGACACATCAGAAATTCGCATCGACAAACGGTTCCCGGATGTTTTCCCAATGACATAAGCTCTGGTTCAAAATGCGCGGGGAGCTCTTCTTTTCGACCGTTGAAGTGCGTCCGACACTTCGGCTCGCACAACAGAATCGGAGGCGTATTCAATGCCCGAACGATTTTTCAATTCTACCGGCGGCATCGTCTTCAGCAGAATGCGTAATTTAGCGAGTCAACATGAGGGCACGAAGCCCGGATTTTCGAACCGCCTTCAAGTGCTTCATGTCCGAAGATATGCCGGACTTCAGGTGATTCGGAGAAAACTTTCGCGATTCCCGCCGGGAATGATCACGCTGATTCCCGCGTCCCGATGGCTTTTCGAAAATTATCACAAGCTTTACCTGAGCCTGAAGGCGTTTCAGGCCAAGGGCGGGGCATCCTGTTTCCGGGGGCTTCCCCTGATCCACGGCGGTCCCGGCAAGGGCTTTCCGAGGATTTATATGATCGCTCGCGAAATTCTCCTCTGCACGAATAAGCACGTCAATGAGGATGCCGTCATCGAGTTGGTCAATGAGTATCAGAAATTGAGGATTCTGACTACGGCGGAATTGGAGCTTCTGCCGGATGCGTTGACCCTGTGTCTTTTGGATATGGTGATCGAGCAATCCGAACGCATTCTGCCGGCCATCGAAAGCAAGGTGCGTGCCGGCGAGATGATGGATAAGGCCGCACCTTATTTCCTAAACGCAGAGGCTGACGGCTTTCGGTATCTTTTCGAGCATGTTCGTAAATCCGATATCCGAAACCACACCTACAGTTCTCATCTGATCTACCGAATGAATGGTCTGGCGATCAGTAAAACCGAAATTGAAGACTTCCTGAGGGAAGCGTTGGACGAGCATAAAAGTGACGCAGAGGTCCTTCTTTCCGAAATTACCGAGAAGGAACGGCTTTTCGAGTCTGACTCGGAAAGCGTGATCAGCGCATTGATCGAGAGCCTCTCGGAAGTTTCCGATATTGACTGTGACCATTACTTCTCTTCCGTTTCGGTCCTCGAGTCGATGCTCGGCAGGGACCCGGCAGACATATATAAGTCGATGGACGCTCCGACCCGTAGTCTGTATCGTCGCCGTGCGGTGCGTTTTGCCAAGCGAACCAAAACCGATGAGGCCGAGGTGTCGGAAACGGTATTGAAGCTCTGTCGCTTCCCGCCGAAAGGCGCGGAATTTGCGCATAAAGACCACGTCGGAACCTATTTGATCGGGAAAGGTCGCTCATATCTTCGGTCGATGATGACCGGGAAAAGCGCGACGAGCCGCATGCCCACGGAAATTATGGCTGTTATCGCCCGCGCGGCATATTTTATCGCGATCGTGATCGCCACGGCGGCGGTCATTCCGATCGTGTGTGCTTCGTGCGGACTGACCTTCGGGGGAATTCGTGCCGGTGAGGTCTTTTTTATTCTTTCGATGATCGTGCCGGCGACCGGGATCGCCGTTTTCTCCGTAAACACGATCTATACAAAGATGATCGAGCCCCGGCCGAGTCTTTCGATGGATTTCGAGAAGGGGATCCCGGAGTCCTGTTCGACCTTCGTGGTCATGCCCGTCATTTTGTCGTCGGTATCCGGCTCGAAAAGCACCGTGTCGTCTATGGAGCGACACTACCTCGCCAATCGTACCGAACACCTTTATTTCGCGCTCCTGGTCGATTTCCGGGATGCGTCGGCACGTGAGTTGCCCGAAGATAAGGACATCATCGGAGTCGCAAAGGCGGAGATCGAGCAGCTCAATCTGAAATACCCCAATCACACGACGAGATTCTACCTCTTTTACCGGGAGCGCGAATGGAATCCGAAGCAGAAATGCTGGATGGGGTGGGAGAGGAAGAGAGGAAAACTCGAGGACTTCAATTCGATCTTGTGCGGCGAGGAAGAGAACCGATACCGGATCCCGGTCGGCGACCCTTCCGTTTTCCCCAAAATAAAATACGTGATCACGTTGGACGCGGACACCGAAATCCCTCAGGAAAGCGCGGCACGAATGATCGGCGTTATTGAACATCCGCTGAATCGACCGGTACTCGATGCCGAACAGCGCCGGGTAAAATCCGGGTACGTGATCGTTCAGTCGGAAATCGGAAATCGCATTCCCGCGCCCTCCGCCGGACTGTTTCAGGTTATGCTGTCCGGGCAGGCGGGCTTTGATCCGTATTCGACGATCGTATCCGATGTGTATCAGGACACCTTTCAGGAAGGTATCTACGCCGGAAAGGGGATCTATCATCTTCGGGCCTTTCACGCTCTGTTGCGCCGCAAAATCCCCGACAACAGCGTTCTGAGCCATGACCTCCTCGAGGGGAGTCTGACGCGATGTGCCTTTGCCAGCGGCATCAAACTGCTGGATCGTGTTCCTTCGCGAATCGCGGCCTTTGTGAAAAGAGAGCATCGTTGGATCCGGGGGGACTGGCAACTTCTGCCGTATATGTTGGGGGCCGAACGGTTGAATCTTTTATCACGGTGGAAAATGCTCGATAACCTGAGAAGAAGCGTGATGCATCCGGCGCTTCTGATCCTGGTCCTGTGCAATATTTTCCTTCTGCCCCGGACGCCGTGGGTTTGGATGCTTTTTTTGTTTTTTGAGCCGGCGGTCAATGTAACGCGTGTGTTGCTGCGAACGCTTCTGAGGAAAACGCGTCGCGTTTTCGAGCGTATTTCGGTATCCGTGCTCGGGCAGAATATATTTGACGTCGTGATCCAATCCGTCTATCGCTTTATGCTCGTACCCGTTCGTGCCGTTTCGGCACTGGATGCGATCATCCGCACGCTTTATCGACTTCTGGTCAGCCACCGGAATCTTCTGGAGTGGCAGACGGCCGATTCCGTCGAAAAGGGCACGGAGACGTATTTTCGCTCCTATATCCGGCTGATGTGGCCCTCCATGCTCATGTCCGTCGCGTTCTTTTCCGCCGCGCTCCAGCCTGTTTCTGTCGGACTCAAAGCGGCACTTGCCTTTTTTTGCTCGCTTTTTGCCCTCTCGCCGGTCATCGCCATGCTCTCCGAAAAGCAGATCCAAAGGGAGGTGCGTTTCTCGAGCAAGGAGCAAATCGCTCAGCTTCGCCGCATCGCCGTGCGCATTTGGAGATATTTCGTCGATCAATGCAACGAAGATAACCACTTCCTGTGCCCCGATCATCTTCAGGAGACCCCCGGTCCGAAAGTCGCCAACCGAACCTCACCCACCAATATCGGGCTTCAGTTGCTTGCATCACTTTCTGCCCGCGATCTGGGTTACTCGGGGGTTCTGTCTTTCGTCGAAAGGTGCGAAAGGGTTATCGGTGTCATTCGCGAGTTGCCGAAGTGGAACGGTCACCTCTTCAACTGGTATGATACCGGGACACTTCAGATCATTGAGCCGAGCTATGTTTCGACGGTGGACAGCGGAAATCTGGTTGCCCACCTGATTGCCTTGAAGGAGGGGGTGGAAGAGATCCGGAATCAACCCGTTTTTCGGGCCGTCCTCGTCCAGGGCATGACGGATCTGCTCTTGTCCGATGAAGAGGAAATTATCGATGAGATCGACGACCGCAAACGCCGTGCCCCCCGGAAGCCCATCTATGCCAAAACTCCGCAGCGTCAATCGGTCATGGCTTCTCTTCTGCGGTATGAAACGGCGGATTCGATCCCGGAGGAACGTTTGGGCGTCTTCTACATGTTCGCGGAAACGCTCTTATCGGACCCGACGACCGGAAAGCAGACCAAGCGCTTTTGCGAAGAATTGATCCGTGATCGCGAGAAACTGGCTCCGGAGCAGTCCGGCGATCTCCTCTTATCGCCCGCAGAACTTGCAGAAAAAGGAAATCGGCAAGCCGTGATGTTGGTCCGGCGCGTCGCCAAACTCTCCTGCGAAATTCACCGGCTGATCGTCTCCACGAACTTTCACCCGCTTTTTGACTCCCGAAAAAGCCTTTTCCGGATCGGTTACCATGTCGCGGCACAGAAACCGGACCGGGGACATTACGATTTGATGGCATCGGAATCCCGGCTCGCTAGCTTTCTGGCGATTGCCAAGGGAGACGTTCCCAAACGTCACTGGTTGCATCTCGGCAGACCGCTGACATTGGTTCGGGGTATGCCTGCGCTGGTATCATGGAGCGGGTCGATGTTTGAGTATCTGATGCCCAATTTGGTCCTTCGGGTTCCGCCGGGCAGTATCATGGATTACAGTTGTCGCGCGGCGGTCGTCAGCCAGATTCGTTACGGTCGCAAACACCGGATCCCCTGGGGCATTTCCGAATCTCAGTATTATATTTTTGACAATCACGCCAATTATCAATACGGCCCGTTCGGCGTCAGTCGTATGCGACTCCAGCCCAGCCTGAAGCCCGTCCGGGTCGTCGCCCCCTACGCGACGCTTCTGGCGCTCAGCGTTCAACCGCGCAAAGCACTTGCCAACATTCAACGGCTGTACCGTGAGGGCGCAGGAGCTTATTACGGACTGTATGAGGCCTTGGATTACGGAAGTCCGAACCCGAACACCATGAGTGATCATTCGACGGTTAAGAGTTTCATGACTCACCATTTGGGGATGAGCCTTTCTTCGATCAACAATCTTCTTAACGAGAACATTCTTCAAACCAGATTTCACGGCAATCCGATGATCCGGGCTCATGAAATTCTTCTCGAGGAACGATTTACCTCGCCGATGGTTACGATCGCGAGCATAGGCTATACGATCGATGTTGAAAGTGAACAAAGCGCACGGGAGGATATTCAGAGCCGGATCATTTATGCGATCCGAACGCCATATCCGACGGCACATGTCTTGTGCAACGGCCACTATCAGGTCATGCTCGACTCTGAGGGCAGGGGTTTCTCGGCTTTCGATCATCTTCGGATCAACCGATTCCGTTCCGATCGACGGTACGGCGGAAGCGGCACCTTTATTTACATTCGGGAGCCGTCAACAGGCCGGCTCTTCAGCGCCACGTATGCGCCCGTCCGTATCAAACCGGATTCGTACCAGGTGATTTTTTCGCACGACAAGGCGGAATACCGGAGACGAGACGGGGTTATTTCAACGCAGACCGAGGTAACGATCTCGCCCGCCGACCCCATCGAGATCCGTCGGGTCACGCTGACCAACCACGGGACGGAAACGGTGTTCCCCGAGCTCACCAGCTATCTGGAGATCGTTGCGGACGATCCCGCGGCCGATGCCGCTCATCCGGCATACAGCAAACTTTTTATTGAAACTAATTTTCTGCCGGAGCGAAGCCTGCTTGTGGCCAAGAGAAGACCGAAGTCGGACAAAGACAAGATCGGCTATGTGATGCACCTGGTACGAACCGAATCGGAAAAGACCACCCCGGTTCGATTCGAGACCAGCCGCCAGGACTTCATCGGCAGGGGCGGCTCGGCGGAGTCGCCGGAGGCGCTTCTGCCGGGCAACAGTCTTCTCGGTAAGGGAGGAACACCCACTGATCCGATCCTGAGCCTTCAGGTCGGTCTTTCGATCGCTCCCGGACGGAGCGTTTCGGTCAGCTTCGTGACCGGGTATTGCTCGTCGATGAATGCGCTTCTCAACCTCTGCGATAAGCTGGCCGTTCGCCTGAGTGACGAAGACATTTTTCGAATGGCAAGAACAAGCAGTCTTTTGGAAATCGAGTATTTCAAGATTCGATCCGTCCAACTGAATGCCATTCAGAATTTGGTCGGAGCCATCTATTTCCCGACGAACGTCTTTCGGGAGAACACCGACAACCTTGCGGATAATCAACTCGGTCAGAGCGGATTATGGCGATTCGGAATTTCCGGAGACCGCCCGATCCTTCTTCTCCGGGTATCCGAACCGAAGGACAGAAGCACCCTGAAAGACGTTCTTTTGGCGTACGAATTCCTTCGTCTTCAGAAGGTATCTACGGATTTGGTCATATTGAACGAAGCCGAGGGCGGATATGACGACTCTCTTCAGCAGGTGATTTTCGAGGAAACCGCGCAGGTTCGCGTATACGAGCACAGCCTCAATCGTCTGGGTATTTTTATTGTCCGCGCCGGTCAAATCCAGCCGGAGGAACTGACCCTTCTGCTGTCGGTCGCCCGTGTCGTTTTTACACCGAAAACCGGTATCTATTTCCGGAAGAGCACGGCGCCGGATCCCGATTCTTCGGGCACCGAGATCATCCGGTTGCCGCCCCGAAATCAGGCGGAGGAGAACGCTTTCTTCACGCATTCGGGGGAGCCGGTACCGGAATTTTTTAACGGGATCGGCGGATTCGTTCAGGAAGGACGAGAATATGAGATCCGCCTGAACGGTAAAAACAAGACGCCCGCGCCGTGGATCAATGTAATCACCAACGGCTTGTTCGGATTCCAACTTTCCGAAATCGGATCCGGGTATACGTGGCAGGGGAACAGCCGCGAAAACAAGCTCACGACCTGGAGCAACGATCCGGTCACGGATCCTCCGTCCGAGGTCATATATGTTCGTAAGAGCGGAAGCGGCATGATTTTTTCACCTTGCGCGCTGAAGCCCGGCGCAGAAGGATTTTTCCGCGTCCGACACGGTTTCGGATATTCGGTATTCTCCCGCAAAACCGATGGATTCGACATGGAACTGACGGTTTTCTGCGCAAAAGAGGAGACGGTCAAACTTATGATTTTGTCCGTCGAAAACAAGACGGATCAACCGGCTGATTTCGGGGTCGCTTTGTACGCAGAGTGGGTATTGGGAACGCACCGGGAACAGACGGAGCGATACCTCGTTTCTGAGTATCTCGACGACGCCCGCATCCTTATGGTTCGTAACACATATGCCACAGAGAGATCAAAGGGGATCGCCTACATTTTTTCCGATCACCGTACGATTTCGTACACCGGCGATCGCGAATCCTTTTTCGGACATAACGGGAATGTATCCTACCCGGAATCGCTCGCCGCGCCGATGGTTCCTAAGACCGGAGCGGGGCTGGATCCCTGCGGGGTGCTCTTGTGTGCGCTGCACGCACAGCCGCGTCAAAAAGAGAGCATCGTGTTCGGACTTGCTCACGCCGCGAATTCGGAAGATGCCGTGAGAGTCGCCGATTATTTTCGGGCGGCGGGACAGGCCGAAGCCGAGCTGAGGAGTGTCCGCAAATTCTGGGAAGGAATTCCCGGAAACGTTACGCTCCGAAGTCCGAACCGGGCGATGGATATCCTGATGAACGGTTGGTTGATTTATCAGGTCGTCGCGTGCCGCCTTCTCGCGCGGGCCGCCTTCTACCAGTGCGGAGGCGCGTACGGATTCCGGGATCAACTTCAGGATGTACTGGCGGTCATCGATTACGATCCTAGTTTGACACGAAGCCATATCCTCCTGTCCTGCTCCAGACAATTCATCGAGGGCGACGTTCAGCATTGGTGGCACATGCCGGACGGACTGGGGGTCCGCACCAAAATTACCGACGATCTGCTTTTCCTTCCGTATGCTGTATCGGAATATATCCGACGGACGGGGGATCGCTCAATCCTTTGCGAAAAAGTCCCGTACATCGAGGGGGAATTGCTCGGCCCTGACCGCCACGAATTCGTTTCGATTCCCGTCGTTTCCGAAAAGATCGGCGATGTTTATGATCATTGCGTTCGTGCGATCGAACGGGCATTCGCGTTCGGACGTCACGGTTTGCCGCTGATCGGCGGCGGGGATTGGAACGACGGAATGAACGCGGTCGGTCGCGAGGGTTTGGGAGAGAGTGTTTGGCTGGGCTGGTTCCTCTATCATGTGATCGATCGATTCGTCCCGATCACGATCGCCGCGTGCGATCGGGACAGAACCGAGCGCTTCCGGAAGACGATGAGCGAAATCAAAGAAGCGCTGGATAAGAGCGCCTGGGACGGGCAGTGGTACTTGCGGGCGTTTTTCGATAACGGGAAACCGATGGGCTCTTCCCGCAATGAGGAATGCATGATCGATTCCGTCAGCCAGGCTTGGGCGGTGATCTCCGGAGCGGCGGACAGGAAGCGTGCCGAAATCGCTCTCGGATCGGCCCGCCGATTACTGATCAGCAGAGAGGAAGGCATCGTCCGACTCTTGACTCCGCCGTTTGACCGGGGAGAGAACCATCCCGGTTATATTAGCGGATACAATCCGGGAATCCGCGAGAACGGCGGGCAATATACGCATGCCGCCGTCTGGTTGGCCATCGCTTTTTGCGAAATCGGCGATATGGAGGAGGCCTATCGAATTTTCAATATGCTGAACCCGATCCATGCCTCTGCCGATTTCCGTCTCGTAAGCCGATATCAGAATGAGCCGTATGTAATGACCGCCGATGTGTCCGACGGATACCCCAATGTCGGAAAAGGCGGATGGAGTTGGTATACGGGTGCCGCGGGATGGATGTACCGGGCGATCCTGCAAGATTTTCTCGGATTTAATCGGGAGGGAGAGTATTTGGTGTTCTCACCGAAAAAGGCGATTCCCTTCGACCGATACCAGATCGAGTACCGATACGGCGCGACCATCTACGAGATAACTTTCGAAAAGCGCGGGGAAACCGATTATGTCGTGATTTATTTCGACGGACAAAAGCAGAAGAGCCATTTGCTTAAACTCTGTGACGACGCTTCGGTTCATCATGTCGAGATCGTCTTTTGATCTCGAGCCGGAGCGGGGATAAAATCGAGCGAATCAAAGCGGCGGCACTTGCTTGTTTGGTTTCAACATGATAATGTAATGATTACAGTTTAACCAGATCGGAGGATTAAGTATGTCAAAGGTAACCAAAGATATGATCATCGCGGAAGTCCTGAACATGAATCAGGGCACCGTTCCGATTTTTCTTCAGAACGGTTTGCATTGCCTCGGCTGTGCAATGGCGAGCGGCGAAACCATTGAAGAGGCGTGCGCGGTTCATAACATGAATTGCGATGCTCTAGTTGATGAGTTGAATCAGTTTTTTGCGCAGATCGAAGAGTAGGGCGATTCCCGGGAGGGAGATGGCCGCGATTCAGGTTTGCGGGATTTCGGACAGGGATACGGCTTTTCTTTCATGGTAAAACAGGGTCCGGGCTTATAAGCCCGGACCCTTATTGCGCTTGGGGATCGGAATAAGTCGCGAGAAAAGCGGCGCTTCGAATAAGTCCGCTTGTGAATGGAAGCGGAGGATGGGCGCAATCAGCCTTCTTCTTCTTCCGATTTCTGCTCCATTTCCTGAGGCTTGCCGGCGGGGAGGATGACGTGGAAGGTCGAGCCTTCCTTTTCGACGCTTTCGCCCCAAATTCTGCCGCCGTGTTTCTCGACGATACTTTTGACGATCGAAAGGCCGAGGCCGGATCCGCTCTTGTGAATCGAGGCGTTGGTCGCCCGATAAAAGCGGTCGAAGATATACGGCAATTCCGCGGCCGGGATTCCGATTCCGTCGTCTCGGACGATGATGTGAATATTATCTCCGCCGAGAGCGGCGATTTCGCGGAACGCGCGAATATCGATTTGTCCGTCGTCCGGTGTGTAACGCATCGCGTTGACGATCAGATTTTCGAAAACCCGCAGAAGACGATTCGGATCACCCATAACGGTCAACATGTCGTCCTTCGGCATATCAAGACGAAGCTTCTTATGGGATCCTTCGGATTCCATAAGATACAACTCGTAGAGGTTATCGATCATGTCGCGAAGGTTGACGGCCTGCGTCTTGATATCCGCATTATCCGACTCCAGCCGCGTCAGCTGGACAAGGTCCTCGATCAATTGCTCCATCTGAACGCTTCTGGTGTGCATATTGGTCAAATAGGTGTTGATCGTGTCCTTGGTCGTGTTCGCCTTCGCGTTCATGATCAGCTCAATGTAACCGCGGATGGCGGTAATGGGTGTCCGAAGGTCATGGGACACATTGGACATCATCTTTTTACGGGCTTCCTCGTTCTTGAGCAGAGTCTGGTTCATCGAAACAAGTTCAGCGTTAACGCGCGCGATGCTTCGCGTCTTATCCTGCACCGCGTTCTCAAGCTCAATGGTAAAGCGGGAGATTTGTTTGAAGTTGTTGACGTATCGGACCGTGAAATACAGCGCAGTCCCGAAAATCATCAGCACGATCCCGACAGAGTGAAGAGGAATAAAGAAAATCTGGGGAGACCGGATGATCATTGTCGAGAAGATGATGCTTGCGAGAGCAGCCGATATCAGGTGAAATGTGCCCTCCTCGGCATAGCGCGGCGTCATGTAAAGAACGCGCAAAAAGTTATAGGAGTTGATGATCGTGACCAGAATCGAATTCGCCACGACCGAGGACTTATAATAAAGAAAATCCGGGCTGATCCAGTAAAAAGCGAGGAACACGCTGATTGCCGTCGCGATCAGAACAATGTCCCAATTCTTGATCCGGGCGAAAACATTCTCGGCATTCTTCGGATACAAAGAAGAGAAATAGAGCGCCGCAACAAAAGACATCAAGAGAAAAAATGTCGTCTGCAAGAGACGGTTCCAATCACCGTTCATCGGGTTGAAAATTTTATCGCTGAATTCGTAACTGATGGAAATCAGGATGATCAGAATGAAGTAGTAATATTTCAGCTTGCGACGGAAAGTAAAAGACACATAAAACCCCGTGATGATGATCAGCACGAAAAGCGTCATGACACTGCTGACCCACATCTTGGAAACCATATCAATCGCGTCGATTTGCTCGGGTGTTCCGACGGCGGGAGGGATCGCGATCCCTCCGAAGGGGGACGAGAAATTGGAACAGGGGATGACGATATCGATGATTCCGTTCGCTTGCGGACTGACCCGGATATCGGAATACGCCTCCTCGTGCTCGTAGCCTTCCCGGCTCTCCGATATTTCTCCGAATTCGGAAAGAAGGTTCCCGTTCACGTAGATCTTCGCCGCATGATTGATTTCCGGAAAATCCATGGCGACCACTCCGCAGTCCGCCGGCATGATCATGAGGATGCGGTAGGTCCCGAATCCGAAATCGGACATCACGGGGACGGTCTCTGACGACGGGTAGGCATCGAAACCGAGGTTTGTCCAACCGTTCGTCGTTATGGATACATTCTTATAATGGGGAAGATCCGGAGCGTTCCCGGACGTCGGGGAATCTTTATTATTCCCGACATCCGATGAGGGCTTTGCTTTCCCGGAATCCTTCGTCCGGGGGTCTTCACCCACGAAACCGAAATCCTCGGGAGTAAGCAGTTGATTCGGATAGAATTGCCAACCGTAGTCGATATAGTTGCGGCCTTGATCCTCAAAGGACCATTGCCGCAGGTCTATCGCTCCGGTTTCCTTGTCGAAAATCAGATTCTGCCCGTGCCGTTGATTGGTGACCAAGACGATTACGTACACGGCTAAAAGGATAACCAAAAAAACGACCGTGCGCACAAAAACACGCAGGACTTTTCTTTTGTCCGTCTTGTTTTGGCTTGCATCAGTCGTCATTTTGTCACATGGCCGACAGCGTATGTTCTACTCCGGACGAAGGGTGTTGCGAATCGGCGGATAAGCGAACGAATACCCGCTGCCCCACTCAGTCTTGACAAACAGAACATCCGGAGCGGCTTTCTCCATCTTTTTTCTAAGATAGCTGATATTGACCATAACCAGATGATTGTCACACATTCCGTCATCGCCCCATACGACGGAATAAATCCGCGAGAAGGGAACGATCACGTTCGGGGTCTCCGCGAGAAGTCGCAAAATATCAAATTCGCGGTTCGTCAGGTGAACCTGCTTGCCGTTCAGGAGTACCTCACGCGATTTAATGTTGATCGTAAGCGGCGGATAATCCATCAGAAAACCGTCTGCTGTCATGTTCCGGCGAATATGCGCGGAAATTCTGGCCGAAAGTTCCTGCAAACTGTAAGGCTTGGTCATATAGTCGTCGCCTCCGACCTTAAAGCCGGTGATTTTGTCTTCCAACTGATCGCGCGCCGAGAGGAAAATAATCGGAGCTTTCGTATAAACGCGAAGCTTCGTGGGCAGATCATAGGCACTGCCGTCGGGAAGCATGATATCCAAAACGATACAATCGTACGAGTTGGTCGCAACTTTCTCGAGCGTTTGAGTCATCGTGGTCGCCACGCTTACGTCGTATCCCTCGTTCTCAAGGTACGCTTTGTTTACTTCCAGAATATCGGTGTCATCGTCAACCATTAAAAGTCTTTGTTTCGCCATAACGCCACCACCTTTGGGAGTTTATACGACCGCCGAACGGCGGCGCTTCTTTGTTGTGGGCCAATCCTTCCTAAATTATATACCAACTTATCAAAGATTTAAAGAGAACAAAACCTTTTGAAGATATATAAATGAGGAAATCTTGCAAACATTCGGTGAACATGATAGACTTTTATAGAACAAACGTTCTCTTTGGCAAAAGGCTGATACGAAGCGCCCGGAGCACGTGGAAAGCGGGCGGGTGGAACCGGAAGATCTCGCTATTCGGGACGGGATCGCTTCACGAAGGGATCGCTTCACGCGGGGGGACTGAATCGGAGACGCATCGATGGAACGTAAAATTCTTCACGTGGATCAGAACTGCTTTTTTGCTTCGGTGGAAATGGTGAAACACCCGGAGCTGAGAGACGTGCCGATGGCGGTCGGAGGGGATGAGGAGAAACGTCACGGAATCATTCTGGCCAAGAATCGTCACGCCGCCGCTTTCGGAGTGAAGACGGCGGAGGCAATCTGGCAGGCCCGGCAGAAATGCCCGGGTCTCGTGATCGTTCCGGCTCATCACGAGCATTACAGTTTTTATTCCGAGAAACTTTTTGATCTTTATTGCCAGTATACCGATCGCGTCGAGCCGTACGGGCTGGACGAGTGTTGGCTGGATTTAACCGGGATCGCCGGTATCGGGGATCCGGCACAAGTTGCGGACGAGATACGCGAAAGGGTCAGGCGGGAACTGCATCTGACTTGTTCGGTCGGGGTCAGTTTTACCAAGATATTTGCCAAACTCGGGTCGGATTATAAGAAGCCCGATGCGACGACGATTATTTCCCGTGAGAATTTCCGGCAGATCGCCTGGCCGCTTCCGGTCGGCGACCTGCTTTTTGTCGGGCGCGCGACTCAGCAGAAGCTCGCCAGGATCAACATCCGTACCATCGGTGCGCTTGCGGCGATGTCGCCGGATTATCTGCGCGATTATCTGGGGATCAACGGAGTTAAACTTTGGATGTCCGCCAACGGGACCGACGATTCTCCGGTCGCTCATTTCATGTCCCGGCGAACGATCAAGTCGGTCGGCAACAGCACGACCACGGCACGTGACATGATGAACGAAGGCGATGTCTGGCAGACGATTCTTGCGCTATCGGATCAGGTCGCCGGGCGTCTGCGCAAGAAGAGCCTTCGGGCGCAGACGATCCAGATCTGGGCCAGGGGATCCGATCTTCACGGGTTCGAACGGCAGAAGCACCTGTCTTACCGAACCGACCGGACGGATGACATCGCAAAGACCGCGATGAGCCTTTTTCGCGAGAACTACACTTGGGCGTGTCCGGTTCGCAGTTTGGGTGTTCGTACCGCCCGGTTGGTGACGACGGACGAGGAGCGACAGCGATCGATTTTCGACGCGGATTATAAGAGAGAGGGGGCGACGGAAATCGAAACGGTGATCGATCGGATCCGGATGCAATTCGGCGACGTGGCGATTCGCAGAGGCGTTCAGTTGGTCTGTGACTCCAAACTGATCGAGAACGGCGTGCTCGCCCAAAATCGCGGCGGTTTTTCTTCGGTGCGGGAGCCGGGAGCTCCTTCGGAGCTTAGTTGGTGATCGACTTGAGAAGCATGGGCTCCTTCGGAGCTTAGTTGGTGATCGACTCGGGAAGCATGGGCTCCTTCGGAGCTTAGTTGGTGATCGACTTGAGAAGCATGGGCTCCTTCGGAGCTTAGTTGG
>JAAYIQ010000024.1 GCA_012523365.1 Clostridiaceae bacterium | reverse complement strand
CAAACTCTCAAATCAAATTTGAGAGCCTTTTGGCTCTTTGTTTACTTTATTTTTCAACTCGTTTAGAATTGATTAAAGGCTCGTCTTTTGTTTTGCTTTTCTATTCAATTTTCAAGGTCCGTTGCGCTGCTTTCGTGAAGCGCTTGATTATATTATCATTGGACCCCTGAACTGTCAACACATTTTTCAGGCGTTTTAGGGCCTTTTTCATCGTTTTCGAAGAATCTCGGAAATCCTTCGAAAACTCCGAATGAAAACCGTTTGATGCATTCTATTAATAGGAAAATAAAAAAGAGTCGGAGCAGTGTTACGCCCCGACGCGTTTCCGGGAAAACATATCGGTCAAATGATCGTCTCCTCACGGACACCGTCGCTGATCTCCGCCCGGTAGAAAGCCGGTGTATAACCCGTCTTCTTCCGATAGACCGCGGCGACGCGTTCCTCGAATTCCCCGCAAATCTCATCCGGAACCAACGCGATCGCACATCCGCCGAACCCGGCTCCGGTCATGCGCGCTCCGAGAACCCCGTCGCAGGCACGGGCAGCTTCGACGATCGCGTCCAGTTCCGGACCGGTCACTTCAAAATCATCGCGAAGGGAATCGTGAGACTCGTTCATCAGTTGTCCGAACGATACATAGTCCCCTTGCGCAAGCAGTTGGCAGGCCCGGACCGTCCGGTCGTTCTCGTAAACGACATGGCGCGCCCTGCGCACAGCAACAGAATCACCGATCAGATCGCGGCATTCCTCAAAGGCCTCCGGTGACAACTGAGCCAGATATGTGATGCCGGCCGGTCCGCTTAATGCCCGAAAAGCGCGGTCGCACTCCGCCCGTCTCGTATTATAAGAACTTTTGATGAGAGACCGGGGTTTCTTGGTATTCATGATGATCAGAGTCAGACCTTGATCTTTCCAATTCGCCGGCACATAGCGATACGTCAAATCCGCGCATCGAAGGAAAATCGCATGATCCTTCTTCCCCATCGCGGAAGCGAATTGATCCATAATTCCGCAGTTCATACCGACATAATCATTCTCTGCGGACTGCGCGATCAGCGCAAGTTCCGGCAAATTGACCGCTGTGCCGGATTGTTCCGAGCTCAGTACTGCGATTGCGTAGGCCGTCGCCACCTCGATTGCCGCGGACGACGAGAGGCCGCTCCCGTGCGGTACCGTTTCGTCGAAAAGCATATCCATACCGCAGACACGGTAACCGCGCCCGCTCATAATATGCGCGACACCGATCTGATATGCTCCCCACGGGATCTTCGCATAGCCGGACAAATCGCTCACACCGGCCTCGACAATACCCGGCAAATCGCTCGCGGCAAGTCTCAGAAGTCCATCGGTACGCGGCCGGACGACACAGGCAGAACGCATCTGAAGTGCACACGGCAACACGTACCCGCCCTGATGATCGGTATGCTCGCCGATCAAATTTACACGTGCCGGCGCAACAAAGGTCCTGGCCGATCCCTTCCCGAAAATGTCAATAAAGCGCTCGTTCAGCCGATCCAGCTTCATGATTCTCCCGTCCTTCCGGCCAATTTTCGCGTATCCGACCGTTTCTCAAGAACCGGCCGCGATCAGATTCTCCGAATTCCCTGGAATCCCGAAGACCGCCTTTTTCTGCGCTTCTTGCGGACGACGGAGGGAATAATAATTAAAAGAATGACCGCGAGTACAAAAAGAATCGCCAATATACCAAGTATGGCGACGATCACGTTCTCCTTCAAATATGCCAGAAGATCAAACGCCTCTTTCTCATCGTCCGGGTGAACGGGGGGCGCCGAAGACTCAGCGGGCTTCGCGGTCGGCTCCGGAGTCGTCTCGGGCTCCGTGGGCTCAACGGGTTCGGTCTCCTTCGGCAGTTCGGGACCCATCCCTTCCGGGGCGTTATACGCGCGATAATTCATGACATTACCTTCGACGCGCACCACCGGGTCAACATCGAAGCAAAGCGCCGCGCCGGCATTCAATACCGCCGCCACATAAGTCGTCTGGCGATTTGCAGAGTCATAAGGAATTCCACAGACGACAGTGATCATCTCGTCGCCGTTTTTGTTGACCGCCAGTAACACCATTCCGGTCCCGGCCGTAATTGTTGTGCCGGTTTTGCCGCCGATGATTTTGGCGACCTTACTGTCCGCTCCGACGATCCACGGATCACCCAGAAGGTAGTTTGTATTCCGTGCGATACTCCAACCGTCGAAGGGATGAATGTTTGTCGATTTAAAAACATGTGACGGTGCGTTGATTACCGTCCGGAACTCATCAAACCCGAGCGCATACTCGAAAATCTTTGCCAGTTCCGCGGCCGTCGTATAATGCTCGGCGTGATGCAGGCCGTTCGTATTCATAAAATGAGTGTTCTGAAGTCCGAGTTCGGAAGCTTTCCGGTTCATCAGATCGACAAACTCCTCGATCAGCGATTTGGTGGCCTGCGTGCCTCCGGTCGTCGGCGCCGGGCTTGTCGACCGAATCTTCTGGGCCACCGACTCGCCGAGAACATTCGCTGCGTCATTTCCGGACGGAAGCATCGCACCGTAAAGCAATTCCCGAACGGTCACATTCTCGTCAACTTTTAAACCCATCATGGTCGAGTTGGGTGTTGTCGCATCCATAGCGGTTTTACTGACGGTCACTGTATCGTTCACATCCAAATACTCGAGCGCCAGTGCGACGGTCATAACCTTAGTCATGCTGGCCGGGAAAATTTGCTTAGCCGGTTCCAGTTCCAATACGACTTCTCCCTTGGTGAGGTCGTAAACATAATATGATGCGCATTTGACCTGTTCGATCGGCGGAAGTTCGATCGGTTGTTGCCCTACGTCAGCGGATACGGCTGCCGACAGGATCGACAACAGCGCGCAAACCGCGATCACGAAGGCCGTCACCCGGAATCGTGCCGATCGCACCGCTTTTACCGAAATACGCTTGCTCATAGTCATCATTTACAATCCCCCGTCAAGATCATCATCCGAAACACATACCGCCGATGCCGGGATTATACTTCCTTTTCCGTCGCATCCGCTCCGTCTTTATCCTCGAAAATCTCCACGTCTCCGGCTCCCCCGATCTCTACCGGATCTTCCGGGAACTCCGCATCGCCGGGCACTTCGGTTCCGGCGGACAACTCTTCCGATCGTTCTTCCGAAATCTCTTCTTCGTGTTCGACGACCGCAACATCCACGATTTTGCAATCCCGGGTCCGCATCAGCGTCACACCTTGCGTTACCCGTGACAGAACGGGAATCTCGGAAACGCCGAGTCGGATCACAATGCCGTTATCATTAATTAACAGTAAATCCTTCGAATCGTCAACCAAGGAAACCCGAACCAGCGGTCCGGTTTTCTCCGTGATGCGATAGGTCATGAGTCCCTTGCCTCCGCGTGTCTGGTTCCGGTACTCGGACAGGATCGTCCTCTTCCCGAATCCGCGTTCGGAAACCACCAGCAAATCCTGCCCCTCAACGATCGGTGCCATCCCGACAACATAATCGCCGATGCCCAGATTGATCCCGCGCACGCCCATGGTGTTGCGTCCGGTACTGCGCACGTCACTTTCCGAAAAACGGATCGACATGCCCTTTCTCGTAACCAGAACGATCTCCTGCTCGCCGTCCGTCAGGCGCGAGTCGATCAGTTCGTCATTATCCCGGATATTGATCGCGATCAGCCCGGATTTATTGATCCTAGCATAATCCGAAAGCTCGGTCTTCTTTATAATGCCTTCGCGGGTCGCCATAGTCAGGTACCCGCCATCCTCAAAGGAGCTGACCGGGATAACCGTTCGCACCTTCTCCTCCCCGTCCAACTGAAGGAGATTGACGATCGCGGTTCCCTTCGCCTGACGGCTGGCTTCCGGCACCTGGTATCCTTTCAGGCGGAATACACGCCCGCGGTTCGTGAAGCACAGAAGGGTAGCGTGAGTCGAGGTCGATATGATCTGCTCAACAAAATCTTCTTCGCGCGTCGCCAGACCGGTAACGCCTCTTCCTCCACGATGCTGACTCCGGTATGTATCGACGGGAAGACGTTTCACATAACCGAAATGGGTCAGCGTTATGACCACCTCTTCTTCGGCAATCAACGATTCATCATCGATCTCGTCGTCTTCGCCCGCAACGATCTCGGAGCGCCGCTTGTCGGCAAACTTATTCCGTATCGCCAAAATTTCCGTCTTGATAATCTCATGTAACAAAGCGTCGTCCGCAAGAACGCGAAGATAGTATTCGATTTTCTCCTGAAGGTCCTTGTACTCCGCCTCGAGTTTCTCACGTTCGAGCCCGGTCAGACGTCCCAGACGCATATCCACGATATGTTGAGCTTGCTTCTCCGAAAAATCAAAGCGGTCGGATAATCGTTTCTTCGCTTCGTCCTCGGTTCTCGAGGAACGAATCAGCGCGATGACCTCATCGATATGGTCGATGGCCTTCAGCAGTCCCTCAACGATATGCTGACGCGCCTCCGCCTTCTCAAGCTCAAACTGCGTCCGTCTCCGGACAACTTGCTCCTGATGGCGAATGTAGTGCGTCAAAGCATCCAACAGAGTAATCGTTCTCGGCTCGAGTCTGCCCTGATCGTCGGGTATCAACGCGAGCATATTCGCGTTGAACGCCTCCTGAAGCGAAGAATGCTTATAGAGCTGATTGAGGACGACATTGGCATTGGCATCCTTTTTCAATTCGATGACGATACGAACCTGCTCGCTTCTGTCTGATTCGTCCCGAATATCGGATATCCCCTCGATCTTCTTGTCCTTGACCAAATCCGCGATCCGCTCAATCAACCGAGCCTTATTGACCATATACGGCAGGTCGCGAACAATGATTCTGTATCGATTATTCTTCATCACCTCGATGTCAGCATGCGCCCGGACGACGATTCTTCCGCGCCCGGTACGATACGCATCCCGAATACCGCTCTGTCCCATGATCAAACCGCCGGTCGGAAAATCGGGACCGGATATCACGCCCATCAAGTCCTCAACGCTCGCTTCCGGATCATCCAACAGCATCACCACTCCGTCGATGACCTCTCCGAGGTTATGAGGGGGAATACTGGTCGCCATTCCGACCGCGATACCGACGGCACCGTTCACCAAAAGATTGGGGAAGCGCGCAGGCAAAGCGATCGGCTCCATCTCGTGCTCATCGAAGTTCGGTCGAAAATCGACGGTGTTTTTGTTGATATCGCTCATCATCTCGAGAGCGAGTTTCTGGAGTCTGGCTTCGGTATATCGGTACGCGGCCGGCGGATCACCGTCAAGCGAACCGAAGTTGCCGTGGCCGTCGACCAGCGGATGTCTCATCGAAAAATCCTGTGCCAGACGGACGAGCGCATCGTATACCGACATATCGCCGTGCGGGTGAAAACGTCCGAGAACGTCACCGATCGTGGTCGCGCATTTACGAAAAGGTTTGTCCGGTGTGAAACCTTGCGTAAACATCGAATACAAAATCCGGCGATGAACCGGCTTCATGCCGTCTCGGATATCCGGAAGGGCACGATCAGAAATAACGCTCATCGCATAATCGATGAACGACTTCTTCATTTCCTGTTCGAGATCTACGGGAATAATCGTATTCTGTCTCGAGCGAAAAACGGCATCGATCTGCTCCTCTTGCAGTTTTCTGCGGTCCTGCTCGGCACTCTTATCGGGATGACTTATACCCGGATTATCGGACATTCTTCGTTCCTCCAGCTTCTTTTCGAAAATACACTCCCGAACATTATACCAAACTTTCCGCTTCGCGCGCGCGTATATACTTATTAAAACAAAATCGAAAACCAAAGACGACGGATTTCGGAAAAACCCCGCTTCGGACCGTTGGCGCTTTTCGAAAAATACATTACAATGACCCTGTGTCAAATTTCCGGATGTATTCATGCAACGCGTTCGCCCCCTGAATCGTCTGATTTGCAGAGGAGATAACGGATGAGCCAACCTCCTTCCTCCGGACCGGAACCGATCGAACGGTTCGCGGCACCGACCGTCGAAGAAATGTTTTGCCTTTACGGCAACGACATCTTGCGGGTTTGTAACGTTTATCTCGGCAAACGTTCGTTGGCCGAGGACGCGTTTCAGGACGTTTTCGTACGGGCGATCACCCGCCTTCGCGATTTTAGGGGGGAATCGGATGTCAAATACTGGCTCATCGCGATCGCAAGAAACGTGTGCAAGGATTATCTGAAATCCGCATGGCACAAACGGGTCGGATCTTACGAGGAATGGACCGAGGCCGGATCGGGTATTGAAGATGAGACGCGGCGGCGGAATAAGGGCTCGCCGGGCTCTCATGAGGATCGAATCATCGGTGACATGATCGAGGATTCCGATTTAATGAAGGCGGTCAAGGCCCTGCCGGACAAATACAAGGATGTCATTCTCCTGCGCTTCTACTTCGATCTGGACACGCATGAGATTGCCCGCCAGCTCGGAATCGCCGAGAACTCGGTAAGAAGCAGATTATTTCGGGCACGAGCGAAATTGGCTCCGTTTATGGATGCGGAGGAAATATGAAGAATTTTGGCGAACAATTCAAGAAAGAGCTTGATGACATACGGGTCGATCCGGAGCTGATTAACCGTACGCTTGAGCGTGTCGGAAACGAGACGGAAAGACCCGAGATGCCCGTGGCGACGAAGCGGAACGGGATCAGACGGGTTGATTTCCTGAGAACGGCCGCCGCCATAGCCGCCGCCGCGCTCGTAACCGCGGGTGTCCTTTTTATTCTTTCGCGGACATTGGAATCGAGCAAAGAGGACAACAGCTTCATCAACAACCATCTGGATTCGCCCGAACATGCGGAAGAACAAGCGACGCCCGTTATGGATTGCATAATCGAGCCCACTTATGATGCGAATACACAAAGTCAGCCGGAGCCAAGCCAACGCTCTGCTTTGCGGCGTGCCGGAAGTTATGAGCAGATCCTTCAACAACTGCTTCCGAACGGTCTCATCGAAGGTCCTGCGACAACGAACGGTAACGACCCGCCCGAACTCGGAAAGTCATCCGGTTTCGCGACCTTTACGGACGAGAAGGGTGTCGATCAGGCCGACACGGTCAATACCGACGAAAACTGCCTCTATTACCTCTCCGAAGGGATCTTTCGTATCATCGATATCCGGGATGCCCGTGATATGGATGTCATATCCGAGATTTGGACCACCGACGATCCGGGCAGCAGCGGCATCGAATTCTTTTTCGATTCTGAAAGTCAGAAAGTCTGGCTGATTCAGTCGGTTTCCAATTACATCGGAGACGAGTCTTCCGTGATCGGGGATCCGTCCGGATTTTTAACAGCATACGTGATCGTTGATATCTATGATGTAAGCAACCCTTCCGCTCCCGTCTTACTGCGCACCTTTTCTCAGGAGGGCTGGTATGTATCTTCCAGGCGGGTCGGAGAGACGGTTTATCTGACCACCTGTAAGGAAACCGGCCACTACGAACACGGCGATTATAACGTTTTTCCGGCGACGAGCGAAGACCGCTCCGAATGGATCCGTGTGCCCGCTGACGATATCTTCATTCTCGGAGACGGACCGATTGAATCGTTTACGGTGATTTCCGCGATCCGAACGGGAAGCGCGGGAGACTTGACCACGACTTACGCAACAACCATAAGGTCCGAAACGATGTATTCGTCCGATGATATGATTTTTATCGCGGGTGCCGGTGATATCGACGCGACGACCGCGATCACGTCTTTTTCGATCGCCGGCGGCGATTTTCGCGCAACGGGCTCCGTTGTGATCCCCGGGAATATCATCCGATCCCGCGCCATGGACCTGAGAAACGATTTTCTCAGGGTAGCGGTTACCGAAGATACAGCCGACGGTTCCGGGACATCCGTTTCGATCTGCGTCCTTGATCCGGATCTGAACATTCAATCTTCTCTTCGGGGGATTGCGCCCGGCAACAGAATCGCAGCGATCGATTTTATCGGTGACCGGGTCTGTTTGATCACTTCCGGGGATGCCGGTTCGCTGATCGTCGTCGACGCGTCCGATCCGGATCACTTGGCCATTCAGGGTGAACTGAAACTGCCGGGATACATCAATCATTTGTATCCGATCGGAGATTATTTCCTCTTGGGCATCGGTCGCGGCACGGAAGACAACCGGCAGATCGCGGCGGACAAGCTGAAGCTTTCGGTTTTTGATGTTTCCGATCCTTATCGGCCGACAGAAAAATCCACGCTTCTTTTCGGCGGACAGTACGGCTATTCGGAGGCGGAATACAACACGAAGGCGCTGACCGTTCACCCCTCTCGTTGGGAGTACGGTTTGCCGGTGTGTTTTTTGGAAGCCGGGGTCGATGGCCGAAGTAAAAAACCGTTTGCCGGATATTTGACGATCCGCGTTGACGATAACGGACAGCTGACGCAAGAATTATTACTTAATGAAGGATCTCTCGAGTACAACTGTCGCGGTGTTTACGCGAACGGCCGTCTGTTTGTCCTGTGCGCGACAGGGATATACTCTTTTGATTCCGAAACATTTGCGCTTCAAGGCACATTACGCCTCGAAGCCGGAGGACGGATCATCATCGACTAGTCCCTCGCTTCTTTACTTTGCTGATATATCGTCCTTATCTGATGATAAGATCCAAAAAGAACACCCAGCCCGGCAGAGTAACAACCGAAATCAAGGTCGTCACCAATACACATTGGGCGGCCTTTTGCGCGTCCGCGCGCGCTTTCATTGCGATGATCGTCGAGGAAGCCGCGGCCGGCAGTGCGCAATAGAGAATCGATACCTTCGCCGCAACCGGATCCAGCGGGATAAAAGGAGACACGATCATCCACAGCCCCAAGATGACGGCGGGAGCGATCAACAATCGCAGGACGGCGATCAGGAAAACTCTCTTTTCACTGAAGAAGCCGGCCATTGAGATTTCCGCCAGTGTCATTCCGCATAAGGCCATGCCCATCGGAGTCGCGACATTTGCCAGAGAATCGATCGACCATATGATCGGTTCAGGAAGCGATACCGGCAGAAAATAGAAAAGCAGTCCGATAGGAACCGCAAGGACCGGAGGGGAAAGAAGCGCTTTCCACGAGCCCCGGTTCACCCGGCTCTTCATCGTATCGCCGCCGATTCTGCGAAGGGAGAACAAGAGAGGTGTCACCGCGTAGAACAGAACACGTACCGGCGTGGTGTAGGCGGTAATATAGATGATCCCGTCCGAGCCGTAAAGCGCCTCCATGACCGGAAACGCCATGTATGTAAAGTTCGTGAACATAAGGTTCATCAAAAGAATTCGCGCCATGTCGTCGTTTTTTCGGGTGAAAAGATTGACGAGCACCCCAATTCCGAGCATGATCGCCATGGTCAGCACACTGATCACGATCAATATGCTCATGTCGGCTATCTTCTGAAGATTGAAGTCTTGTACGACCGAGCGAAAAACGACGCACGGAAAAACGATGTAGAAGATGAATTCCGCCAAATGCCGGGCGAAATCCGCGCCGACCATTTTGGCTTTTCGCGCGAAAAACCCGACCATGATCAATACCGTCATCTGAATCGCAAGGTTGACCGCCGTCATAGAATCGGCTCCTTCTCCGGCTTCCCCGCCGATCGCGGATACCGTCCCGGAGTCGGCCGGATCTTGCGGATCACGACGATCGTCCGGTTCATGTCGGTTCCCGGCAGTGTGAAATGATATAGGGATTCTATCGTTCCGCCCAGAGTGATCACCGCTTTTTCTGCCTCATCCGCCTCTTCATCGACATTTCCCTTCATCGACAAAAAGATTCCGCCGACGCGGACGAACGGCAGGCAATACTCGCAAAGGATATTCAACGGAGCGACCGCCCGGGCCGTCGCGACATCAAACTTTTCGCGATATTGTTTCGAACGTCCCGCATCCTCGGCTCTCATATGGATGGATTCGATGTCTCCGAGCGACAATTCCGCGCAGACCGCCTCCAGAAAACGAATGCGCTTTTGAAGCGAATCCAAAAGCGTGACCCGCAAAGAAGGCATCACAACCTTGATGGGGATCCCCGGGAAACCGGCGCCGGTTCCGACGTCGATCAGAGACAGCGACTCACCGCCCTTTTCGCGGAGCTCGCGGGTGAGGTGGGGAATCAATGTCAAGGAGTCCACAAAATGCCGAAGCGCGATCCCGGAATCGTCAACAATGCCGGTCAGATTCATTTTCTCATTCCACTCTTTGAGCAATGAAGCGTATACCTTAAACGCGGCAATACTCTCACCGGACAGCGGGACCTCCATCTCAAGCGCTCCGGAAGACAGGATCGGGTCGAATGTGTCCGAAACGGCGGCTCCTTCCGTCTCTTTTCCTGTCTTCGTTCGATCGGTCGCCGTTGTCGCAAGTTCCGACGGAGCAACCGCTTTGTTTCTGCGTGCGGTGCGTTTTTCCGGGCGAACGGTTTCGGGTGAACGGCCTTTGCTGCTCCCACGCGGGCTGACTTTTTTCTCTTTATCGATCATCGCCCGTTCCCCCGTCTTTTACGCGCGTCCAGATACACCATCAGAACTGCGATGTCCGCGGGCGAAACGCCCGAGATCCGGGAAGCCTGGCCGATCGAGACCGGCCGCAGGCGGCTGAGCTTTTGGCGCGCTTCTATGCGTAGGCCCTCGATCTCCTCATAGGGCAGGTTCTGCGGAAGCGCTTTGTTCTCGAGTGCCTTAAACTTCTCGATGCGCTCCTTTTCGAGTTTCAAATATCCCTCGTATTTGATGCTGAGCTCAACCGAAAAGACGACGGCCGGCTCCAAATCCGGACGCGCGGCGTCGACCTTCTCGAGATCCGAATATCGGATCTGAGGGCGTCGGATCAGGTCGGCAAGCGAAATACCGTTCGTCGGCGGCGTACTGCCCAGTTTCTCAATCAGCTCGGTCAGCCGCTCCGACGGAGCGAGGTGTGTCTCGTTCAATCTGCGGATCTCTCCGGCAACCCTGTCTCGTTTTCGGATAAATCGGCGATATCTCTCCGCGGAAATCAGTCCGATATCGTATCCGTATTGAGTCAGTCGCTCGTCGGCGTTATCCTGACGCAGGAAAAGACGGTACTCTGCCCGACTCGTCATCATCCGGTACGGCTCCGAGGTCCCCTTGGTGACAAGATCGTCGATCAGCACACCGATATACGCTTCGGATCGGTCCAGGACAAACGGAGATTCGCCCCGAATGTAACGGACCGCGTTAATCCCGGCGATCAACCCCTGCGCCGCCGCCTCTTCGTAGCCGGATGAGCCGTTGATTTGGCCGGCGGTAAAAAGCCCGGAGACCGCTCGTGTCTCGAGCGACGGGAAAAGAGCCGTCGGGTCGATGCAATCATATTCGATCGCGTATGCGGAGCGCTGAATGTGGGCGTTCTGAAGACCGGGAAGCGATTTCACCATCTCGATCTGCACGTCCTCGGGCATGCTGGTGCTCATCCCCTGAAGGTATAACTCACACGTATCCTCCCCCATCGGCTCCACGAAAACCTGGTGTCGCTCCTTGTCCTTGAATTTTACGAATTTATCCTCGATCGACGGACAATACCGCGGGCCGGTACCCTCGATCGTTCCTCCGAAAAGCGGCGACCTGTGGAGATTCCGCTCGATGATTTCCCGGGTCTTCTGCGTCGTCCACAGATTCCAACACGGCATCTGAGGTCGCGCGGGGCGATTTTCGAGCATCTCATACTCGAATGAGAACGGCGGCATGTCATCCTCGCCGTCCTGCTTTTCCATTTGCGAAAAATCAACACCGCGCGCGTTGAGGCGAACCGGAGTGCCGGTTTTGAATCGCATGATCGGAAGGCCGAGTTTACGCAGGCTCTCGGAGAGTCCGACAGACGGGAACGATGCATCCGGCCCGCTTTGGATAATTACCTCTCCCATGATGATTCGGGCTTCCATATAGGTCCCGGAGCTGATAACGACCGCGGAGGCTCCGTAAACGGCTCCGCTTCGGGTCATCGCACCGCAAACAACATCATGTCCTTCCTCGGTATCCGTCAGGATTTCGGTGATCTCCGCCTGTCGGATATCCAAACGATCCACGTGCTCCAGAAACTCTTTCATTTTTTGGCTGTATCGCTTCCGGTCGATTTGTGCCCTCGGTGAGAAGACGGCCGGACCCTTGGAGCGGTTGAGCATCCTTGTTTGAATTGAGCATTCGTCAGCCAATTTCCCCATTTGTCCGCCAAGCGCGTCGATCTCGCGTACCAGTTGACCCTTGGCCGTTCCTCCGATACTCGGGTTACACGGCAAATTCGCCACGGCATCCAGCCGCAGATCGAAAAGCACGCACCGAAGTCCCAGACCGGCCGCCGCGCAAGCCGCTTCACAACCTGCGTGCCCGGCTCCGACGACGATCAGATCATAATCGCCCGCCTTGTATGCCCCTCCTTGCCGAAGAGCCTCCGTCAATGTTGTCACATATACCTCCACGGCCCGATTCGGCCGAAATATTGGTCATTTTCCGATACAGAATCTCGAAAATATCTCGTCAACCAGCGTCTCGCTGACTCGGTCTCCCGTGATTTCGCCGAGCGCGTCCAACGCGGAACGGATCAACGTACAAGCAATTTCTGCCGGCTGTCCGTCCGCCAGTACTGCCGCCGCCTCATCCACCCGATCGGCGGCCCGGCTGACCCGGTCATAGTGGCGGCTGTTGGTCAGAAGAAGCGATCGATTCACACCCTGCCCAAGCTCATCATACATCGATCGGATCTCCGCTCCGACCTGCCCGATCCCCTCACGGGTTTCGGAGGAAATTGCCCGCCCGAATCGGATTTTATCCGAAAGGCCGAGCTTTTCGATCGAAGAAAAAAGATTGCGCAAGTATTCCTCCGCACCGGCTTTGGAGATCAAGTCCGACTTGCTGACCAGAAGCCCGACTTTTCGGGAACCGAGGGCTCCGGCGGCTTTGGCGAAAAACATCAAATCTCCGTCGTCTTCTTCGGGAGATATCAGCCACAGAAGGAGGTCGGCTTCCGTGATCGCGTCAAAGGCTTTGGAAACGCCGATTCTCTCGACGGTATCCATTGTATCGCGAAGACCGGCGGTATCGATCAGACGCACCGGAATTCCTTCGACCGAGGTATCGACCTCGAGAGTGTCCCGTGTCGTTCCGGCGATCGGGGTGACGATTGCGCGGTCATAACCGGCCAGCCGGTTCAAAAGTGATGACTTGCCGCTGTTCGGAATCCCGCACAAGACGACATTCATCTTTTCCTTCAAGATCCTGCCTTGCGTATAGGTCCGGGCCAGAGCGCGAAGTTGCGTCGCCGAAGTCGTCAGCCGCTCGGATGCGTCTTCGATATTCTCGGGCTTTTCTTCATGCTCGGGAAATTCGATCAGCATTTCGAGCTTCGCGAAAACCCCGTAAAGTTCGGCGGACGTTTTGCCGATTTGCTCCCGAAGCGCACCCAGAAGCTGTGTCTCCGCAGCGCGTAAAGCCAAAGTGGACTCCGCGGAAATCACATCCATCACCGACTCCGCCTGTGACAAATCGATCTTTCCGGACAAGAACGCGCTTCTGGTAAATTCCCCGGCCTCAGCCGCCCGCGCTCCGTTCTCTATTAAAACACGCAAAATTTCCTGCCGAACGGCCGATCCGCCGTGACAGGAAATTTCAACCAAATCATCCCCGGTATAGGAATGGGGTGCCCGAAAAACGGTCAGCACACACTCATCAATGATCGCCCCGTCCTTCGGATCTGTGATACGACCGAACGCTGAGGTATAACCGGGCATCTCACGAACCGATTGAACCGTCGGGGCGGTCGATCTGAGTATTTTGAAAATTCGGTCCGCAACATCGAAAGAATAACGACCGGACATCCGGATCACCGCTATGCCGCCGATTCCCGGAGGTGTCGCGCAAGCGCAGTACGGCGATTCCGGAACCATATTTATACCTCGGGTCGCTCTTCTCCGGCCGGGGAAACAATCACTCGGCGCTCCGGCTCTTCACCTTCGCTGTGAGTACTGACACCTCCGATCGACTGCAGAGCGAAATGAACGATCCGGCGCTCCGAGGGATTCATGGCCTCCATCGCGACGGGTTCACCCGTGTGAAGCGCTCTTGTTGCGGCCTTGTTTGCCAATGATATCACGATCGCCTCACGGCGCTTCTTGTATCCGCCGATATCGAGAGATACCCGCAAATGCTCTTCGCTGTTCTTGTTGGCCACGAGGCTGGTCAGATAGGAGATCGCGTCAAGCGTCTCCCCGTGCCGGCCGATTGCAGCTCCGCAATCCTGTCCCGTGACGGAAATATAAATCGTATCCTCTTCACGGTAGGAATCGAGTTTGCCGTGAATGCCGATGCCGGAGAGAATCTCCGCGACAAAATTCACGGCATCCTCCTCGGCTTGACTGAGCGCATCGCCCTCATAGGTCTCATCGTCTCCGTAATAGGTAGTATCCTCTTCGGCTTCCGTTTCGACCCGCTCCGGTATCTCGGCGGTTACGCGAACTGTCGATGATTTTTTCCCGATTTTCAGAAAGCCCTTGGCGCTTCCGTCCTCAACGACTTCGATGACCGCATCCTCTTCGGACACTCCGAGTTCTTCAATGGCCAACGAGATCGCTTCTTCAACGGATCT